>JAUYGW010000208.1 GCA_030690245.1 Gallionella sp.
CGACGGTCGGGGTGGCGATCGTGGTGTCGAGAGTGAAGGCCAGCGCAGTGGAGCTGGCGCTGACGTTGCCCGAGACATCGGTCTGGCGAGCGATGGCCGACTTGGCGCCGTCACCGGTCAGGACGAAACTGGCGCCTGTTCCTGCCGTCCAGCTCGTGCCGTTGTCCGTGCTGTATTCCCAGCTTGCGCCTGTTTCGACGCCTGTCACATTCACTGTGCCGACGCTGGTGACGCCATCGCTGCTGCTACTGCCGGTATCGCTGGTCAGCGCGAGGATCGGCGCTGCGGGGACGGCCGTGTCGAGGGTGATGGTCGGGCTGGCGGCGGAAGCAACCGACGTATTGCCGGCAATGTCGGCAAGCGTGGCGGTGAAGGTGTAAGCGCCATCAGCCTGCGCGGAAAGCGTAACGTCGACATAGCCGTTGGCGATGTCAGACGAGGTAAGCGTAGCGGTGCCGACCTGCGTCGTTCCCTCGAACACCTTCACCACGTTGCCCGAGACAGCGGCCGTGCCGTCGGTGGCAGTGGCGTTGAAGCTGACACGGACAGCCGGCGTGCTGTCGTTGGTCAGGTTGTCGGTGCTGGATGATCCGGTGTCTGACGCGGCGGCCAGCACAACGGACGGTGCCGCCGGATTGGTGTTATCCAGGGCGATAGCTTGCGCGGTCGTGATTTCAGTCACGTTTGTGGCAATGTCGATGGCCGTAGTGGCGGTGTCAATAGCCGTGGTCACGGTCGCAAGATTGGCGGTATCGACCGCGCCGGTAATTGCTGCCGTGATGGTCGCACCGTCGATAAGGCTCACCGTAGTCGAGGCACCTGCGGCCGTATTGATGGCTGTCGCAAGGTTACTGACCACGGTATCCATGGCGGTGGCACTGGTTGTGGTCGTGTTCGTGTCTGCAGCTGCCGATTCGGCAGCCAAGGTCACCAGAGTAGCAACCTGGACGGCGGCCTGTTGTATCGCTAGGGCGGTAGCGTCCGAACCATTGGCCGCAAGGGCGGCGAGAGGGTCGTAGGTGGTCAGGTCGGTGCCGGGGGTTAATCCAAGAGCGGAAACAACGGCCGTCGTCGCCTGGGTCACCGTGGTTCCTGTATTGTTTTCGACAATTTCCTGAACAAGAGTGGTCAGCGGCGAAATGATGGTCGAGCCTGCGGGGGCTTTGAGCACGAGTGTATTGGGAACGCCGGTATCGATGTTGACACCGCCGGTGGCGATGATGACACCGGCTGGCGTGCCGGCTGGCAGGATGTAATTGCCGTTGGCGTTGGTCACGACACCGGTCAGCAGTTCGCTTGCGTCGGCCGCGCCATTATTGTTGGTATCGATGTAAATCTGTGCGTCACGAATGTAGCCATCTGCAACTACACCCGTGGTAAAGCTGACCGCATCGTTGCCGGCCGCATCCTGAATGGCGTTGACATCATTGCCTGTGGTAGGGTCGGTATAGATGACCTGTACGGCAGCGCCGGTTGCCACAGCATTGGTCAGCGTCAGCGTCACTGTGCTACCGGCTACTGCTACGTTGGTTACGGCATTGGCGACACCGCCTACGGTGACAGCAAAATCTCCGGCCATAGGAACATTCACCGTATCCAGCGCTTCGTTGTAAGTCAGCACCACCGATGTACCCGCAGCAGTCATGGACTGGATAGCGGGAGCCGTCGTATCGCCCGCAGGTGCAGTTGCAACTGCAGCTGCTGAGCCTCCTCCGGTCGACGCGATAGCGGCTACGCCTATCGTTCCGGCCAGAATCATGGTGCCTAACGCCGCATCCGAAAGAGCAAATGCGCCCGCACCTTCCGCACCGGTCGCCGCGCCAGCCGCTGCAGAGCCGGCTCCGCCCCCCGCAGTTCCCGCCGCAGATGAAGATGAACCCGCTGTCGCCGCATCGGTTGCAGTGGCAGTTTCCGCCTGAGCGAGAACGATGGGGTCGGCGGCGCTTTCCGCGCCTGTATTCAAGCTGAGGTCAAGCTCGTCCTCGTCGATTTTTTTGGCAACAGATTTTCCTTTGTTGCCATGCGCCGTATCTTTGCTGCTTACAGAGTGAGAAGATTTAGAACCCGCCTCCGCGAAACCTGTCTTTGCTTGTGCAACCTGGGCTTGTACAACCTGGTCTTCAAGTTGTTTGCCAACAGAATCAGTGGATTTGCTTTTTTTGATCATTCTAAATCTCCCTTACGATAGTAATTTTAGTTAAATATCCCAGTTATCACTTCTGCTGTTCAAACTACACAAAGCCATTTCTACTCAATTCGGTTAAAACCATACCAGATCCCTCCATCTACATGGAGACGGTTCGGATAGGGACGGATAGGTGCGTATTTTTGTCGCGATCCATCCCGACCTGTCGGATTAATACCAGACCCGCAGGGGTTACTACATGTGTTCGTTTTTTGCCAAGCACCCTACTATGCAATTAGTAAATCTAATTCGCATATACTCCCCGCCTAAGGTTTTTCTGTCAACCAGCAAAAATACGTAGGCTTTTTATGCGGCAATTTCGTACTACACCGACGGTGCGGAGTGTTTTTTGCGCAGGCGCAACAGCCACAGCACATAGCCGGACAAGGCATAGCCCAGAAACAACGCAAACAATACGCCGGGTGGATAGCTGGAAATCAGGATGAAGAATAACGCGATCAGGAAGATCGCCACGAATGGCACGCTCTTGCGCATGTTCAGGTCTTTGAAGCTGTAAAACGGCAGGTTGCTGACCATGCTCAACCCGGCAAACACCGTCAGCGCGGCCGCATACCAGCGCAGCTCGCCGCCCTTGAAACCGTAATCCAGCATCACCCAGACAAACCCCGCGACCAGCGCGGCGGCGGCCGGGCTGGGCAAGCCCTGAAAGTAGCGCTTGTCGACCACGTCGATGTTGGTGTTGAAGCGCGCCAGGCGCAACGCGGTGGCGGCGCAATAAATGAACGCGGCAAACCAGCCCCACTTGCCCAGCCCTTTCAATGCCCATTCATACATGACCAGCGCCGGCGCGACGCCGAACGAAACCATGTCGGACAGGCTGTCATATTCGGCGCCGAATTCGCTTTGCGTATGCGTCAGCCGCGCCACGCGCCCATCCAGGCCGTCCAGCACCATGGCGATGAAAATCGCCACCGCCGCAAATTCGAAGCGGGAATTCATCGCCTGCACGATGGCGTAGAAACCAGCGAACAGCGCGCCGGTGGTGAACAGGTTGGGCAGCAGATAAATGCCGCGCCTGCGCAGGTTCATCGGTTTACGGGTATCGAATTCGTCCATTCGATCAGATTATCCTAAAAACAGCTGTTGGCGGAGAATTTTCCATAGCTTCATATTATCTGACCGTGCTCGTAGGTGCGAATTTATTCGCACATCACCCGTTGCTCGTGCGAATGAATTCGCACCTACAAGGCCGTTAACTATTTTGCGGCAACACCGCCAGAATGGTAGTGGTCGCCGACACCTTGTCGCCGATGCTGACTTTCACGGCGGCATCCAGCGGCAGGTAAACATCCACGCGCGAACCGAAGCGGATAAAGCCGTAGCGCTGGCCGCGCGCCAGCACATCGCCCGCCTTGATGTAGCACAGGATGCGCCGCGCGATCAGCCCTGCCACCTGGACAAAGGTCACAGTCTGTCCGTCTGCGGTCTTCAGCACCACGGCATTGCGCTCATTTTCCGCGGAAGCCTTGTCGAGATCGGCGTTCACGAACTTGCCGGGAAAATACTGCACTTTTTCCACGGTACCGTCTACCGGGCTGCGGTTGGAATGCACGTTGAACACGTTCATGAATACGCTGATCAGGATCGCTTCGCGTTGCCCGTACGGATCCTGCGTGCGCTCGACCTTGATAACCCGCCCGTCGGCCGGCGACAGCACCGCGCCGGCATCCTGCGGAACCACGCGCGGCGGGTCGCGGAAAAATTGCAGCACAAACAGCACGACGATCCAGGCCAGCAGTTCAGCGATACCGCCGACAAGGCCGGATAACAGCAGCGCAATGGCGATGGAACCGATCAGGAACGGCCAACCCTCGCGGGCGATGATGGGGTGGGGATATTTATTCATAGGATCGGGGATTGAGGATTGAAAAGCGAGGATTGAGGAGCGAGAATTGAGGATCTAAAAGCGGAGCAGAGGTTTTACTCAATCCTCAATCCCCGCTCCTCGATCCTCGATCCTCGAATAAAACCATGACACTTACAGACTCCCTCATTGATTACCCCTGCAAATTCCCGCTGAAGATATTCGGCCTGCAACAGGCGGGTTTTGCGCAGGCCGTGCTGGAAGTGGTCGGCAAACACGATCCGGAATTCACCGCCGCCAGCATGGAAATGCGCGCCAGCAAAAACGCGCGCTATATCAGCCTGACCTGCACCATCAAAGCCACCTCGCGCGAGCAGCTCGATGCGGTTTACCAGGAGCTGTGCGACCATCCGATGGTGGTGATGGTGCTATGAGGATCGAGGAGCGAGGATCGATAACCAGCGACTTGGTGGGCGTTGGCTGCCCGCCTAGTCGAATGGCTAGGGGTTCCATCAGGAACGAGGAAAACCGCGCGGAGAATCCGCGCACCACATCTCTCAATCCTCGCTCCTCAATCCTCAATCCTGTCATCCACTCCCTCGGCCTGGTTGAATATCAGCCGACCTGGGACGCGATGAAGGAATTCACCGCCGGGCGCACGCCCGATGGCCAGATACCGGGAACACGCGACGAAATCTGGCTGGCGCAGCATCCGCCCACCTACACGCAAGGCCAGGCCGGAAAACCGGAACATCTGCTGCACCCCACCGGCATCCCGGTTATCAGGATCGATCGCGGCGGGCAAATCACCTATCACGGTCCCGGCCAGATCGTCGCCTACCTGCTGCTCGACCTGCGCCGTTGGAAAATCAACGTGCGCGACCTGGTGCGCCTGATGGAACAGGCGGTGATCGATTTGCTCGGGGAATTCGGCGTGGCCGCGCAGGGCCGCGAGGATGCACCCGGCGTGTATGTCGGCGATGCGAAGATCGCCTCGCTCGGATTGAAAATCAAGCACGGCTGCTGCTATCACGGTCTCGCGCTGAACGTGGACATGGACCTGACCCCGTTCGCCAACATCAACCCCTGCGGCCAAGCCGGGCTGCGCGTCACCCAATGCTGCGAACTCGGCATCACCGCCGGCATCGAAGAACTGCAAGCGCAACTGGCGCAGAACCTGATCCACGGACTACAGCAACATCTGGCAGCCGTTGTAGGAGCGGGCCCTGCCCGCGAATGAAAATAAAAGTCGCGCGCAGGGCGCGCTCCTACAAGAGAGGGGCAATGCGGGAGGCATTCGCGGGCAGAGCCCGCGCCTACAACATCAGGGACATCACGCTTTGCGGAAGGGGCGGGTTTCCATCGCAAACGGCGTTTATCTCGTGACGGCAACGACTTTTGAGCGCCGGGAATTGTTTGACGATTTTGGCGCAGGGTGCACGGCAGCACGCTGTTTCAAGGACACGCGTTTATTGGGTGATGCAAAAATGCTGGCGTGGGTGTTAATGCCGGATCACGTTCATTGGTTGCTGCAATTGGGTGAACGCGATGGGTTGAGTGTAGTGGTAAGCCGGCTGAAATCGGCCAGCGCCAGACATGCAAACCGTGCATTGGGCAGGACAGGCGCGGTTTGGGCAAATGCATTTCACGATCATGCGTTGCGCAGCGAGGATGATTTACAGGATGTGGCGCGATATGTGGTCGCTAATCCGTTACGTGCGGGATTGGTGACGCAAATTGGGGATTATGCGTTTTGGAATGCAGTGTGGTTGTAGGAACAGGTGGTCGCGTGCAGGGCACGCTCCTACAATAGAACAGATTTATACGAAGAGAAAACATTATGAGTGCCAGTGAAAAACAGACCGGTACGGCCAAGACCGCGCGCAACCCGATCAAGATCGTGCCGTTGCAGCAGCGGCTGCGCAAACCGGAATGGATACGCGTGAAGCCCGGCAGCGGCTCGGGTTACAACGACGTGAAGCGCATCCTGCGCGAGAACCAGCTGCACACGGTATGCGAGGAGGCGTCCTGCCCGAATATCGGCGAATGTTTCAGCAAGGGCACGGCGACTTTCATGATTCTCGGCGATGTGTGCACGCGCCGCTGCCCGTTCTGCGACGTGGCGCACGGCAAGCCGCAACCGCCCGATGCGGGCGAACCGGAGAACCTCGCGCGCTCCATCGGGCTGCTCAAGCTTTAATTCGCGGTCATCACCAGCGTGGAACGGGACGATCTGCGCGACGGCGGCGCGCAGCATTTTGCCGATTGCCTGACCGCGATCCGCGCCAGCGCACCCGCGACGCGCGTGGAAATCCTCGTGCCGGATTTCCGCGGGCGGCTGGAAATCGCGCTGGATGCGCTTTCCCGCAGCCTGCCCGATGTGTTCAATCACAACCTGGAAACCGTGCCGCGCCTCTATCCGCTGGCGCGCCCCGGCGCGGAATACGCCCACTCGCTGAAGCTGCTCAAGGCGTTCAAGGCGCGCTTCCCGCAGGTGCTCACCAAATCCGGCCTGATGCTGGGCCTGGGCGAAACCGATGAGGAAGTGCTGCAAGTGATGCGCGACCTGCGCGCGCATGACGTGAACATGCTCACCATCGGCCAGTATCTGCAACCTTCCGACGGGCACTTGCCGGTGCTGCGCTATGCGCCGCCGGAAACCTTTGCGCTGCTCGAGCGCGCCGCAAAAGAGATGGGGTTTAGCCATGCCGCCTGCGGGCCGATGGTCAGGTCGAGTTATTTTGCCGACGTGCAGGCACAACTTGCAGGGGTGACTTAGGGCAATGCCAAGGGAACCAAACCGGCACCAACCAGTCTATCCGGCGAGCATATTCAGCCCGCCTGGTTCAATAGAGTGTCGAATATCTGCAACAACGAATTTTGTATGTCAATTTTTTAACCTAAGGAAGCCATTATGAAAATTCGCTATCTCGTGTTGACTGCAGCCTTGTCTGTTTCCGCTACCGCTTTCGCCGCAGGCGATGGCGCAGCGCTGTTCAAGCAGAATAATTGCGGCGCTTGCCATGCCGCTGCCAAAAAAACAGTAGGACCGGCGCTGGCGGATATCGCCGCCAAATATAAGGGCGACAAAGGCGCCCAGGCCAAACTGGAAGCCAAGACGCGCAGCGGCGGCGCCGGGTCTTTCGGCACCATGCCCATGCCTCCCACCGCAAAATCGGCCAGCGATGCCGACATCAAGACTATGGTAGCGTGGATTCTGGGCCAGAAGTAGGGTTGCGCTATCGTTCAAAGAAGCCGGTGTGAACCGGCTTTTTGTTGCCTGCGGCGCCGGGGATCGCCGCCGCGTGCTGCTATAATCTGCGGCAAATTTCCACTCACCCCCTCATGAATATCCTTTACGAAGAAGACGGCAGTTTCAAGGTCGGCAGCATCATGGCCGACAACACCACCTCGCTCCAGGTTGAAAACGTTTCCGGCAAGCGCAGCAAGATTAAGGCGGCCAATGTAATGCTGCGTTTCACCCAGCCCGCCCTGGCCGAATTTTTAGCCCAGGCCGAAGCGGCTGCCGCAGGCATCGAAGTGGATTTCCTGTGGGAATGCTGCCCGCCGGACGAGTTTGGCTTCGAGCAGATCGCCGCCGAATATTTCGGCCATGCGCCGAGCTCGCTGGAGGCCGCCGCCGCGCTGATCCGCCTGCACGGCGCGCCGATCTATTTCCACCGGAAAGGCAAGGGCCGCTACCGCGCCGCGCCGCCGGATGTGCTCAAGGCCGCGCTGGCCGGCGCCGAGAAAAAGCGTCAGGCTTTGGCGTTGCAGGCGCGCTACACGGAGCAGCTTTGCCGCTTCGAGTTGCCGGCCGAATTCGCCGAACTTCTCACGCAATTGCTCTACAAACCGGATCGCAACACCCTCGAAGTCAAGGCGCTGGAAGCGGCCTGTGCGGCAACGCATTTATCCGCCGCGCATTTGCTGCAACGCTGCGGCGCGTTGCCTTCCACGCATGATTATCATTTGCAGAAATTCCTGGTTGAACACTTCCCCGGCGGCACGGGCTTCCCGCCGGTCGAGTTGAACACATGGGACGAATTGCCGCTGGCCGGCGTCAACGCCTTCAGCATCGACGATGCCACCACCACGGAAATCGACGATGCGATCTCGGTGGAGAAACTGGCGAACGGCAACTGGCGTATCGGCGTGCATATCGCCGCGCCCGCGCTGGGCATGCCGCGCGACTCGGCAGGCGACAAGATCGCAGCGCAGCGGCTTTCCACCGTGTATATGCCGGGACAGAAAATCACCATGCTGCCGGACAGCGTGGTGCAGGCCTTCACGCTGTGCGCCGACCGCGTCAGCCCCGCGCTGTCGATGTATAACGAAGTGGATGCTGAAACGCTGGCGATACTGGGCCACGAAAGCCGCGTCGAGCGCATCCATATCGCCGCGAACCTGCGCCATGACACGCTGGAACCGCTGTTCAACGAGGAGACGCTGGCGGCGGGCAAACTCGATTATCCCTACGCGGGCGAACTCACGTTGTTATGGAATCTGGCGCAAAAACTGGAAGCGGCGCGCGGCAAGCCGTCCGACAACAGCACGCAGCAAGTCGATTACAACTTCCATATCGAGTCCGATCACGTCAGCATCACGCAGCGGCGGCGCGGCTCCCCGATCGACAAGGTGGTTTCCGAGCTGATGATCCTGGTGAACAGCGAATGGGGCCGGCATCTCGCCGAGCACGGCTTCGTCGGCATCTACCGCACGCAGCAGAACGGCAAGGTCAGGATGAGCACCGTCGCCGCGCCGCATCAGGGCCTGGGCGTGGCACAATACATGTGGTCGAGCTCGCCGCTGCGCCGCTATGTGGATCTGCTGAACCAGCGCCAGATCATCGCGATGTTGCGCGATGAAGAACCCGCTTATCCGAAGAACGACACCGCGCTGTACGCCGCGATACGCGATTTCGACACCATGTACACCATCTACAACGAGTTCCAGCGCAACATGGAACGCTACTGGTGTCTGCGCTGGCTGCAGCAGGAACAGGCTAAGCTGGTTAAAGAACAAGACGCTTCCACTCCGCCGCAAGTACCCTCTGGTGGAACTACTAGCCATTCGACTAAGCCCGCAAGCGGGCAAGTCGCTGGTTATCCCCAACCCTCCCCCGCAAGCGGGGGAGGAAGCGAACGAGAAAATCAATCGTTGATTCCTGCAAGCGAATCGCTGCGCGAGATTGTCGTTACTGCCAACGTGCTGCGTGAAAACCTGGTCAAGCTGACCGGCATCCCGCTGATTTTCCGCGCACCGTCGCTGCCGGAGTTGCCCGCCAACACCCTTGTGCAACTGGCCATCGTTTCGATTGATTTGCTCGACCTGGATGTGCAGACGCGTTTTGTCGCGGCGATAACGGAGGAGGAGCCTGCCGAGTGCTGACATGGCTGAAAAAACCCATGGCCGGCGCGATGATCTTCTCGGTCGCGTTTCACGCCTTCGCGTTGTTCGGCGTCGCGCTGGTGCTGCCCGATCCGCGCAGCGCGATCGACTTCATCCAGCCGCTGCAAGTGGTGCTGGTCAACGCCAAGTCGAAATCCAGGCCGGCAAAAGCCGATGCGCTGGCGCAGGCCAACCTGGATGGCGGCGGCAATACCCCCGATGACCGCCAAGCCAAGACCCCGTTGCCCGCGATACGCGACGACCAGCAGTTCACCCCGGAGCAGATCGCCAAGCGCGTGGCGCAGCTTGAGGAAGAATCGAAACGGATGCTGACCCGGCTCAAGAGCGAGCACAAGGTGGCGCAACCGGAGCTCAAAAAACATCAAAGCAGCGACATGCGCAGCGGCGAAGACCTGGTGCAGAAATCACTGGAGATCGCGCGCCTCGAAGCGCAGATCAACAAGAATTGGGACACGTACCAGAAGCAGCCACGGCGCAAATTCATCGGCGCACGCACGCAGGAATACCGCTTCGCGCAATACATCGAGGACTGGCGCATCAAGGTGGAGCGCATCGGCAACCTGAATTACCCGGAACAGGCGCGCCAGCAAAAAATTTTCGGCAGCCTGCGACTCAGCGTGTCGATCAATGCGGACGGCAGCCTCGGGCCCATCGAAGTGAGCAAGTCGTCGGGCAACCGGGTTCTGGATGCGGCGGCGATGCGCATCGTCAAGCTCGCCGCCCCCTACTCACCGCTGCCGCCGGACATTCGCAAAGATACCGACATCCTGGTCATCACGCGCACCTGGACGTTCACCTCGTCGGAACGACTGGAAAGCGAATAAAGGTAACCGAGTTATGACCGACAAATACGCCGTCATCGGCAACCCCATCGCCCACAGCAAATCGCCGCTGATCCACAGCATGTTCGCCGCACAGACCGGGCAGGACATCAGCTACGAGACGATCCTCGCGCCGCTGGATGGCTTTGCCGCGACCGTCGAGCGACTGCGCAAGGAAGACTACAAGGGCTGCAATGTCACGGTGCCTTTCAAACTTCAGGCTTTTAACCTTACCCCCTTTGGCAAGCAGCAAGCTCAGGATGCAAATGCCGCAAACACTCTTACTTTTGAAGGCAATAAAATAATAGCCAACAATACCGATGGAATAGGCTTGGTGCGCGATATTGAACAAAACCTCGGTTTTTCTTTGCAAGGTAAGCGGGTACTGCTGATGGGTGCAGGCGGTGCAGCGCGCGGGATTCAGATGCCGTTGGTACTCGCAAAAGTTCAGCGCCTAGTCATTGCAAACCGCACTTTTGAAAAGGCAAAAGAGATGGAAGAAGAGGTGCTTATGTATGGGCACAAACACTATGGAAAGCTGTTTGATGTAGAAATAGCCGCAAGAAATTACTCCGACCTAGGCGATGAACAATTCGATATTGTCATCAACGCCACCTCCAGCGGCCTGACCGACGAAATGCCTCCGCTACCAACGGACATCTTCGCGCCCGGCGCGCTGGCCTACGACATGATGTACGGGCGCGAGACGCCGTTCATGAGATTCGCGCGCGAACAAGGCGCGCAGGTAGCCGACGGCCTCGGCATGCTGGTCGAACAGGCCGCCGAGGCGTTCTGCATCTGGCGCGGTGTGAGCCCGGACACCGCGCCGGTCATCGCTGCGTTGCGCAATCGCTAATGTGTACGCAGAATACAAGCAGCGATCAACGCCCTGTTCACCCAAGGCATCGCATTGCTTTTGTAGGTGCGAATTCATTCGCACGCGATCCATTGCCTGTGCGAATGAATTCGCACCTACAGGCCCGTCAACTGTCCCCGACAAAATGAAAAAACTCTGGGGCTGGACATGGCGTGCGCTGGCAATCTGTTTCGCCCTGTTGCTGCTTTATCAACTGTGGATTTTCGCGCATATCTGCTGGTGGATAAAATTCAACCCGTCCACCAGCGCGTTCATGGAAAGCCGCCTGGAAATCATGCAGGACAAGAACCCGGGTGCCGAACTGCGCCATCAGTGGGTGCCCTACGCGAAGATTTCCAACAACCTCAAGCGCGCGCTGATCGCGTCGGAAGACGCGAAGTTCGTCGACCACGAAGGCTTCGACTGGGAGGGCATCCAGAAGGCCTATGAGAAAAACATGAAGAAGGGCAAGATTGTCGCGGGCGGCTCCACCATCAGCCAGCAGCTCGCCAAGAATTTGTTTCTCTCCACCAAACGCACGCCGTGGCGCAAGGGCGAGGAAGTGCTCATTACCGTGATGCTGGAAGCGGTGATGGACAAGCGGCGCATTTTCGAGATTTATCTCAACGTGATCGAATGGGGCAACGGCGTGTTCGGCGCGGAAGCGGCCGCGCGCCACTACTACCGCACCAAAGCGGCCAGCCTTAATGCGGAGCAGGCCGCCAAACTTGCCGCGATGGTGCCCAACCCGCGCTATTACGACACCCACCGCGAAGCGCGCGGCCTGTTGCGCAAAACAGGCATTATTCTCGGCCGCATGAACGATGCGGAAATCCCCTGAGAA
This sequence comes from Gallionella sp., assembly GCA_030690245.1. Classification (GTDB taxonomy): domain Bacteria; phylum Pseudomonadota; class Gammaproteobacteria; order Burkholderiales; family Gallionellaceae; genus Gallionella. Next base: position 11,944 of record JAUYGW010000208.1, read on the forward strand.
TCAGGCAGGCGATGTGATAGGATTTGCTCCTCATATCAACCTGCAATCGCAATGGAACAAGACAAGGAATCCAGCCAGCCGGCAGCCCATGGCAGCGCCGTGGCAGTGCGCCATGGCCGCGTGGCCGGGCACGGCCAGAAAGCCGATGCCGGCGCCGTGCTCGCGGCAACCCGATTCCCGCTACTGCGCCGCATCTCGATCACCAGCCTGCTGGCCACCCTTATCACCGCCACCCTGCTGATATTCCTGTACCGGCAGGATCAACTTGCCGAGCATGAACAAATCGCCGCGCAGGAAAATGAAAAGACTGCGGTTCATCTCATTCAACTGATGGACGGGCAGATCACTGCTTACGTTGCCGCCACCGCCGGGCTCGATACCCGGGCCCTGCGGACAAATCCGGGCATCGCCCCATTCAACGCCATCCTGAATACGGTCCGCGAACACGATATTCTCAAGCTCAAGCTGTACAACCCGTCGGGGATAACCATCTTCTCGTCAGTCCCGGACGATATCGGCGGAACCAGCCGGAATCCGGAAATGCCGAAGAAAGCACTGGCAAGCGGGACGCAGCACCGGCTGGAATTCCGCGATACGTTCCGCACCCCGGCCGGCGATGTCCGCGATCGCCATATCCTCGCAACCTATGTGCCGCTGATTCATGCGGAAAAGCGCATCGGGGTGCTGGAAATTTATGCGGACATCACGCCGTCGTTTGACCGCATCTACGCCAAAACCATCCATATCGCGCTGATTATCTTCGGTGTCTTCGCCGCACTGTATGCGACCCTGTTTTTATCCGCTTTCAGAGCCGATCGCGCCATTGCCGAATGGCAGAAAACTGTCGCCGACAACAACCGCAAATTGACTGAGAGCGAAGCGCGCCTGTGGACGACGATCAACTCGGCGCTGGACGCGGTAATCAGCATCGATGCGGAAAGCCGGCTGATCGGCTTCAATCCGGCAGCGGAGGCCATGTTCGGCTGGCGCAGAGCAGAAGTTATCGGGCGGACGATGACCGAACTGCTGATCCCGGAACGCCACCGCAGCAGCCACCAAAACGGGATTGACCGCTATATAAAGACCGGCGAAACCCATATCCTGAACCGCCGCTTTGAAATCACCGCGCTGCGGCGCGACGGTGCCGAATTTCCAATCGAACTGACCATCACGCCGATCCAGGAGGGCGAGCGCGTTATTTTCACCGCCTACATTCGCGACATCACCGAGCACAAGCGCGTGGAAGAGGCGCAGCAGGAAGCATTGCACCGCCTCCAGCTCATCACCAGCCAGGTGCCCGGCGCCGTTTACCAATTCCTGCTGCGCCCGGACGGCAGCTACTGCCTTCCTTTTGCCAGCGATGCCATCCGCGGATTATTCCGGGCCAGCCCGGAGGAAATCCGCGAGGATGCCTCCAGACTATTTGCAGCGATCCACCCGGACGACCATGACGACACGCTCGCCTCCATCGAGGCATCGGCGCGCGATTTAACACCGTGGCATCATGAGTTCCGGGTGAAATTCGATGACGGCACGGTGCTCTGGCTGCAGGGCGACTCGCAGCCGCTGCGCGAGGCGGACGGTTCGACGCTCTGGCACGGGTTTATCACGGATATTACCGGGCGCAAGCAGGCCGAGGAAGAATTGCGCGAGAGCCGCGCGTTCCACCAGTCGGTCACCGAGGCCATGGGAGAGATCGGCATCGGGCTGTTCATCGTCGATGCCGATTACCGCGTCCGCTACATGAACGCCGTGATGAAGGAATGGTTCGGCGACCAGACCGGACAGACCTGTTATTCATCCATCGGCGGAGCTACCGGGCAATGCGCGCATTGCCAGATCGAGCAGGTGCTCATCGAGAAAGCAACGACACGCTACACGCCGGTCATGCAGGACGGTCGCGCCTTCGACATCATCGCGACGCCTATCCAGAACCGGGATGGGACGATTTCCAAGCTGGAAGTGATCCGCGACGTGACGGAACACCGGCTGGCCGAACAGGAGCTGCGCATCGCCGCAAAGGCGTTCGAATCGCAGGAAGGCATGTTCATCACCAGCGCCAACGGCATCATCGAGCGCGTCAATAAAGCCTTCATCGAGATCACCGGCTACAGCGCCGAGGAGGTAGTCGGGAAAACAGCCGCTATCCTTAAGTCCGGGAGGCACGATGCGGCGTTCTACCAGGCCATCCGCGACGCGCTCGAAGGCGACGGCTACTGGCAGGGCGAGATATGGAACCGGCGCAAAAATGGCGAAATCTACCCGGAATGGCAAACCATCTCGGCGGTAATAGGGACGGATGAGCAAGTCACCCATTACGTTTCCGCCTTCGCCGACATCAGCCAGCGCAAGCAATCGGAAGAGCAGATTCACTCCCTGGCTTTCTACGACCCGCTCACCCAGTTACCCAACCGGCGGCTCCTGCTCGACCGCTTGCATCAGGCGCTGGCGCTGAGCGTCCGCACCGACCGGCAGGGCGCGCTGCTGTTTATCGATCTCGACAACTTCAAGAGCATCAACGATACCCAAGGCCATGCGGTCGGCGACCTGCTGCTGGTCGAAGTGGCCAAGCGCTTGCAAGGCTGCATCCGGGAAGGCGACACCACCGCGCGGCTGGGCGGTGACGAGTTCGTCGTCCTGCTTGAAGACCTGGACGAAGACGAACAGGTCGCCGCCGCCCAGGCCGAAACCGCAGGAGAAAAAATACGCGAGATTCTCGGGCAACCCTGCCTCATCAACGGCCAGGAACACCATAGCACCGCCAGCATCGGCATCACGCTGTTCCGCGGGCCGGTGAGGACGATGGAAGAAATGCTCAAGCGGGCGGATGTCGCGCTGTACCAGGCCAAGGCAGACGGGCGCAATACCGTACGCTTCTTCGATCCCGCCATGCAGACTGCGGTCAGCGCCCGCGTCGCGCTGGAATCCGATCTGCGCCGCGCCGTTTCGGAGCAGGAACAATTCCTGCTTTACTATCAACCACAAGTCGATTCTTCGGGCCGCATGATCGGCGCCGAGGCGCTGGTGCGCTGGCGGCACCCCGAGCGAGGCATGGTGTCTCCTGCCAATTTCATCCCGCTCGCCGAGGAATCCGGGTTGATCCTGCCTTTGGGCCACTGGGTGATGGCAACCGCCTGCGAGCAACTGGCGGCCTGGGCGGCGCGGCCGGAAATGGCCCACCTCACTTTGGCGGTGAATGTCAGCGCCAAGCAGTTCCACCTGCCGACTTTCGT
>JAUYGW010000298.1 GCA_030690245.1 Gallionella sp.
TCCATACATGGACGCCCACTTTTGCCAAGCTTTCATTTGATAATTTTGAGAAGGTAAAGATTGCAGCCATACATCCGGACTTTATTTGAAGCGCATTGCTTCTGTCCCTGATGGAATACGCTGAGTAACGCCAGATCATTAGATCGCACTCAAGGTGCTATGGATTTCGCTGGTTTGGTCACTCATGGTCTGACCTGTCTCGCCATCATTTCATGATTGCCCGTGCAATCGGTGGAAGTCTTTCCCCTTAAACTCATTATCAATACGTATCGGTAACGATACGTGCCTGTTCATCCGAACGGATCACGCTGCAGCAGCCTTGGCTGTCGACGTATAATCCTGTTCGTATGTTTTGCCCTTTGCCAGCAACGCCCAGATGATGCGAGCGTTCTTGTTCGCCAGCGCAACAGCGGCAACGTTTTTGTTGCGCCGTGCCATCAACTTACACAGCCATTGATTCGGATCTGCCTTGTTCTCGGCAAAGCGTATCACTGCCCGTGCACCGTGGATCAGCAAGGTGCGAAGGTAAATGTCGCCGCGCTTGCTGATGCCAAGCAATGTCTGCTTGCCGCCGCTGGAGTGTTGCTTGGGCACCAACCCCAGCCATGCTGCCAGCTGCCTGCCGTTTTTGAACTCCGTGGCATTCCCTACCGTCGCCACAATCGCGCTCGCGGTGATCGGTCCGATGCCGGGGATGGCTTCCAGTTTGCGGCTGGCCTCGTTATCGTGATGCCACAATTTGATTTGCAATTCCAGCTCTGCCACCTGACGATCCATTTCCTTGAGGTTATCGTTCTGTCTTTCGAGCAACTTACGCATAGTGCCTGGCAACCCATTCTCGGCATCTTCCAAGATGTCTGGCATGCGCTTGGTGATCGAGCGGATCCCTTGGGGCATGACGATGCCAAACTCGGAGAGTAATCCGCGTATCTGGTTTGCCTGTGCTGTTCTGGCTTTCACAAATCCTTGTCTTGCTCGGTGTACCGACAGTATCGCTTGTTGCTCAACGTTCTTGACCGGGACGAAGCGCATGTTGGGTCGACTCACCGCTTCGCAGATCGCTTCCGCATCCGCCATATCGTTCTTGTTAGTCTTGACGTAGGGTTTGACGAACTGCGGTGCCATCAGCTTCACCGTATGCCCGAACTCCCCCAGCTTCCTTGCCCAGTGGTGTGAGCTACCGCAAGCTTCCATGCCAATCAAACACGGCTCCAAGCCAGCAAAGAACTTCGCCATCTCGCCACGGCGCAGCTGCTTACGCAGCACGGCTTTGCCGTGCGCATCGACTCCGTGAATCTGAAATACTTCCTTTGCAAGATCAACACCTATCGTAGTAATCTTCATGGCGGACGCTCCTCTCTATTTAGTGGACTTTACTGCACCGCTACTTTGGCACTTTGATGCCGTTTAGAGTAGTGGGCGTCCATTCCATTATTAGATCATCCTAAAAACCGCAGTTGAGAAATATGTAGGGGCGAATTCATTCGCCCGAACAACAGGTTGCGTGCGAATGAATTCGCACCTACAAGAGTAGCCCAACGCGTTGAAATAGAATGCCATTTTCCGCCAACTGCGGTTTTAGGATCATTCCGGCGAAGGCCATCACCGTCGACCGTGGGTCTATGTGGGACACCGCACAGATTCCGCCCGGTCATGCGACTAGTCTCGCGCTTGCATCCAGAGTTCCCATGCAGTTGGTTCAGCCTGCCGTTGCGCGATGTGCGCAAGTGGCGAGAGGCCGGTTCCGGCAAGCGCGCCGAATTGATGTGCAAGATACGAGTGGTATCACCCAAAGGAGAGTACATGATGAAAGAAGAAATTCTGCCACGCAGGGCTGTACTGCGCGGGGTGCTGGCGGTTGGTTGTGGTCTGTTGCTGCCGGGCTTATTTTCAGGGTGCGATTCAAAGAAAGGCACAAGCTCAACCGGTTCTACCCCGGCCAACCCTCCAGCCACCGGCGCAGATTCTGCCGCTCCGGCGGCGATCAAAAAAGTGTCACAGGCCAGCGTGCAGTACCAGGCCCAGCCAAAGGGCGAGCAAAAGTGCAGCGTGTGCCAGAATTTCATCGCCGAGTCGAATACCTGCAAGCTGGTTGAGGGCCAGATCAGCCCCGAGGGCTGGTGCGCCCTATGGATGAAAAAGGCTTAGGGGGATGAAGAAGGCTCAGGGCAGATTCCTTCCTGATCGCAATCCTCGCCCTTTGCACGGAAAAAATAGCGTCCAAAGTGCCCAACCGCCACGAGAACTCGTGCACAACTAATTCAGAGGGAGTCCGCCATGTCAGTTTGGTCTCGAATCTGCTGGTTCACGGCCGCATTACTCGCCAC
>JAUYGW010000322.1 GCA_030690245.1 Gallionella sp.
AAGTCTTGAGCGGTTATCTTTGGTTGACTCGACTTCAGAGCTTGAGCGGCGGCCGAGTCTGCTTGTTGTTGTGTGTTTGCTTCAGCGATGATTTGGTCTCGCTTTTGCAAGACTTGAGCACGTATGTTTTGAGGCACGTTACTTGCTGTGAAGTTTGGATTGTTTAGAAGTTCAAGCGCATAAGCTTCGACGTCGCTAGACGAACCGCCGTCGCTACCGGACGTGTTCTTGAGACCAACTACTTTTGTGCCGCCGATGTCGAGTACTTTTCCGGACGGCGTGTCGTTTGCGAGATTTGCGAGTTTGATTGCTCGATCGATTACATCTTGAGCATCTTTCTTTTCTTCTTCCTTTCCGTACTTCGATGCTTCGATAATATTTGCAACATCCTTTTGCGACGCGCCGAATACTTGCGAGAGAATATCGCCGAGCACGCCGTACTGGTCTTTCTGGAAGCCGAGCGTCTTTTCCGCAATGGTGAGAGGTAATGTCGAATCTTCGTACTGCATACCGGCCGCATCTTTCGCATTTGTTTCGGCAACTCCGAGATTTGTTGCGATACGATTGCGCTCATTGAGAAGTTTTCTATACTCGTCGATAAGCGGCTGTTTCTCTGAAGCGACCAAGCGTTGTGTCTGACTTTCTGTGACTAAGCCGCCACCTTGTGTCATTCGATTGCGGATGTCTTTCTCTGAATCGTCGATCGACATTTCCATAGTTGCAAGGCGATCATCCATGCTTTGAAGATTTTTCTGCATTTCATCGACACCACGGCTGGTTCTTTCCTTTGCATAGATGTCTGCTTTCTTCGGCATATTCTTGAGCGAATCGAGGTATGCCGTTTGGCTGTCCTGCATACCTTTGAGAACGGTATCGAGGCCAAGACTGGACCGATATTGCGAGAGCAAAGATGTGGAAGTCGGCACTTCTGCGCCGTATAGGGTGCTCTTTGTAGGGACCGGACTAGCACCAGAGCTACCCAGTTGGTCAACCCGGGTGGTCACGGGGGTTGTCGGTGTTCCGGTAGGGGTTTGGGGTGTCCCGCTTGCCCCAGGGGAAACCAGAGGGGTCTTCGGGGCTTCCGGTAGAGAAAGGCTTGCCCCAGCATAGATCTTGTTAGGATCCTTGATGCTCGGGTTGGCCTTAAGCAAGGCATCCAACGTGGTGCCGTTTGATTTGGCGATTCCCGAAAGGGTCTGACCTTTTTGGATAGTTAGTGTTGCCATAAGTTTTTAAGTAAGAGTTGCGTACCTCCACGCTCCATTAAAAAATACGTAGAACCGGCGCGTGCTTCCGTTCTCGTATAACGCAAAGCTGATCTGGTACTTTGGTGGATCAGTCGGTGCGGTGTTGAGAATCGGAATGTCACGCAAGATCGTCAGCAAGTACCCAAGTGACGGATCAAGTTTGTTTTGCT
>JAUYGW010000215.1 GCA_030690245.1 Gallionella sp.
ATCAGGTTAGGAAATGTGCCCTGGCAATCAAGCGATGCCCTGGCTGGCTGGGCGGATAGAAGGCAGGCCGCAAGCAGTAATGCTCTAATAACGGAGCTCATCGATGCGCAACCTCCTCCCTTCCTGCCTCACCATTGCCGGCACTCGCGTAATGGCAAAACGCCTCGTCAATATCCCGCCCTGGTCGTAATACACCTGTTTTTTCCACTTCCTCATCAGGTTCAGCGGCTCACCGGCCACCAGCACCAGCTTGACCGGCCTGTCGGAGGCGGCGGTAATTCTTTTGGTCAAATCCAACTGTTTCTGGTCTCGCCCGTCCACGAACAGCAAGTATTTATTCCAGCCGATGTAATCGAGCGGGTTGACGCGCGTGCCACGCGGATAAAGGATTTTTCCGGTTGCGTCAGCAATATCCTTGTCCGTGACAATGGAGGGGTCGTAATAGTGTGTATTGGCTGTTTCTGTGGCTTGAATGCCCGGTATCGGCTTGGGATGTTCGATGCCCGACATCACGCGGTTTTTGTATTCGTCCTGCTTTTTGGCAAGCTCGCCGGTTTTTTCCATTTGGCGCAGCTTGTCTTTCATGGCCTCGATGAGGTCGCGCTCGGCAATGTCATACGTCTTGCCGATGACACCGAGGTCTTCTGCGTGAGCCAACACTACCTGGGTGGCGATCACCAAAGCACAAAACGCAGCAAGGCGGGATTGGTTGCGCATCTCACCGTCAGTTTCGCGATTCTGAATCTATCGAATCCCAGACAAGCTCAATCGGCTCCTCGATGCCGTGCATGCTTGCCAGCCCCGGCGCAATATCGGCAACGGTTTTGCTGGCAGCCGCGAACGATTCGCCTTCTGCTGCCAACCATGGGATGTCGCGAGAGAGTGCGAACCATTGTCCGGGCGCGTCTTCTCCGGTGAAGATCGTTATCTGTTTTGTGTTCATGTTTTCAGTTCAGGGATGTCGGAAAGCGCGATGCCTCGCATGAGGTGCGCTGCTGCCGTGACGCCCACTTTCTGCTGCACCAGCAAATTGATGTCGCGCCTGGCAAGCTCTTTGCCGTCCCTCTTGGCCGCTTGCAACAATTCATTCAGCCTGGCCATTTGGCTTGGCGGATCAACAGGCGGTGGCGCTTGCTCTTTGACTGCGGCAGCTGCACCTGATTTTGGCGCAGGACGCTTCCTGGGTTTGCTGCGTGGCTTGGCGATGTTCTGCCGCTCAGGCACATCGCTCGTGACAGGTTGACGGGCTGTCTTTGTTTCGTGCGGGGGTTCGGCTGCGGAAACCGCATTGGCAGGGGCGCATTGCGGTGCGATTGTTGCGCGCTGCGGAAAAAGATGGCTGATCGACCGGGTAAGCCTGATGGCCTTGGCGATACCGCTGGCGAACTCGGCTTCACCCACTTTGGCGACCTCACTGTCCGCCTCCATCCAGCCGCGCTCGGTAAGGCCGTCAAGTATCTGCTTGGGCGTGAATCCATAACCGGCAAAGGCCTGTGGCCACTTGAGGCGCAGACAGCCGTCTTCAGTACGCACGGCAAGGTCGTCCAATGCTTTCTTGCCGGTTCGGAAATCTTCGATCAATACCTTGAGCATTTCACCCATGCTGCCGGTGAGCTGCCCGCCGGTGACAGGCGGTGCTTGCCCAATGGTTTCTGACTCAAGTGTGCTGGAGACGTGCTGTGGGGGTGCTGGGGTTTCTGAGCCGGTGCTGCTCGCTGGCTCAGACGTGCTGGAGAGGTGCTGGGGACGTTCTGGGTTTTCTGCGTCAACATGGGGTTCGGTGCTGCCAGCAGCTTCGTTGCCACTGAGGACGCGGCCAGCGACAGGCGCAATCGGCATCGTGCTGATGAGCGCCTGATCGCGCAGCCGGATGGACTTCAGTTTCAGGGTGGGTATTTTTTCAGTGAGCACATCGGGCGCGATGTAGAAATACGGATCACCATCGCCTTCGCGCATACCGGCAATCCCTCTCTCGACCATCATGTCGAGGATGCCATCCGGGGTTTTAGGCAAGCCGGGAATGTCTTCATCGTTGGTGCGCCGGGCAATCTCTTCGCCCGCC
>JAUYGW010000343.1 GCA_030690245.1 Gallionella sp.
TCGTCCACCACATCCAGCGCGGCCACCCATTCCCGGTGCGCGAGTTCGATTCGCTTGCGCCCCGCTTCGAGGTCTTCGAGCATGAACAGCAGCGCGCTGCGGTTCTCTTCAAGCTCCAGTGTGGTTAGCCGGTACCCTGCTTCACTGTTTTCAAGCCGGGCTTGCAGTTCGGCAACGGCGCGGCGCGCCGCTTGCAATTCCTGCCGCAGTTTTTCCGTGGGGTCGCTCATGGCAAGCTCGAAGAATCCAGCATGGGTAGGTGCGAATTCATCCGCACAAATACCGTTATTCGTGCGAATACCCACAGGGCACAAGAACCTCTGCGAGGTAAATTCGCACCTACCGGACTGCCAACTCTTTTTCCCGTACTCATGATTTCGTCTCGCCCGGCTGCGCGGCGGCGATCTGTTGGCGCAATGCGGTGTTTTCTTTCACCAGTTCCTGCATGCGCAGTTCGCGCCCGACGGTGAGTTTCTGGAAGCGCAGCAACTCGTCGAGTCGATCTTCCAGTTTCTGCTGGGCTTGCGTCCGCTCCACGAAAATTTCGCGAATCAGATAAATACCGGCAACCAGCAACAGGAGACTGAAAGTGACGATCACATCATTCCATTCCAGTATCCGTTCGCCCTTCTCCACATGAATCAACACATCCAGCAAACGATGCAGCACAGTCAGGATAAATGAGCAGGAAAGTATTACCCAGGCTCGCGCCTTACCGGAAGGGCGAATCAGACGCAACGCCAAAACCACGGCCGCAATCTGCAGAAAGAAGTTGATCAGGTGAACCAGTAATCCGAGATTGTTTTCCATTGCATTTCATTCCATTACGAAAGCATGTACGTGCCTCGGTGCTGCATATGTTGAACCCAGACAATCCATTGGGGTGTATCGGGCTTCAGCCCGACATGTCGGGTTAAAACCCGACCTACAACCCATTTATTTTGCAATACCTCAAGAGCTAATGAACTATCTGGGTTGAAGCGAATTCATTCGCCCGTTTGTACGGATGAATCCGCACCTGCGCAGTCCCTTCTCACGCCTCAGTGCGGCTTGCTGAGATCGCAAACAATGCCTGCATCCGCTTCCAGCATGATCATCACCTGCTCCGCCGGCATGCGCAGCAACTCGCCGATATCCCTGTAATCATCCGGCAACGCGGCATCGTCCCAGCCGTTGGCGGTATGGCGCGCCAGATTGACCGCCAGTTCCACATTGCGCACGCGCGGCAGCTTGGAACAGGAATCATTCATCAGGGTCAACAGCAATTGCGGCAAGCCCCATTGCGCCACCAGCTCTCTTTGCAGATCCGGCAGCATGAATCCCAGCACCTGCTGCTGGGCATCGTGGCTGCGCATCTCCTTGTCCTTCTGCTGAAGGACGCGAATTTCCAGCATCGGCCCCGGCGCAAAACACCACATCAGGATTTCGGCAATATCGTGCAACAGCGCGGCAATGCGCACTTCCTCATAATGCAGGTCGCGCAGCTGTACCGCCCAGTCCTTGGCATATTCCGAGGCGCGCTGCGAACGATGCACCACACGCAGCATGGGAGGAAGCGCGGCAATATGCGCTTTCAGCGTTTCTTCTACCAGAGGCGCAGGCGGCACCTTGTTGAAAACTGCTTCAATGCCGAGCATCAGCAAGGCCTGCTCCACCTGGACGACTTCGGCTGTTTGTTTTTTGTGCTTGTGTTGCTGGAGATAGCGCAACAGCTTGACGGTCATGATGGGATCGCGCGCAATGATCTCGGCGACGGAGTATGTATT
>JAUYGW010000355.1 GCA_030690245.1 Gallionella sp.
GGAACACTTCCTTTGCCAAATCGATGCCTATCGTAGTAATCTTCATGATGGACGCTCCTCTCTATTTAGTGGGCTTTACTGCACCACTACTTTGGCACTTTGATGCCGCTTAGGGTAGTGGGCGTCCATTCCATTATTAGAGAAATTCGCTTGTCATTCAATTGCAACATTGTCTTTGTGGGAGCGGCTTTAGCCGCGACAGTGGATGGTGTGGCAATCGCGGCTAAAGCCGCTCCCACAAAGGCCCCTCGCGCTAAGGATAGTTTGGGTTAAGTGCTCACTTGCAGCTTATGCACGTTCCATTGCACCACACCCCAGATCGAAAAATCCTGTTCCGGCTTGATCGCCACGTCGGGATAGGACGGATGAGCCGCACGCAATAGCTGGCCCTCTGGAGTATGCAACAACTGCTTGACCGTGAATTCGCCATCCACCACCGCGATCACCACGCAGCCGTTGGTGGCCGGGACGGAACGATCCACGACCAGCAGGTCTCCGTCGAAGATGCCCAGGCCGCGCATCGACTCGCCCGCGACACGCATGAAGAAGGTGGATTCCTTGTGTTGGATCAAGTGCTCGTCGAGGCTCAGCCGATGTTCAACGTAGTCGTCGGCAGGCGAAAGGAAGCCTGCCGGAACAGCGCGGCGCAACAGGGCGCGATGCCGCTGAAATAATTCCTTGTTCGGGTGCGTCATCGAGAGCAAAGCCGAAAAACTGGCGCGCTGACCTGGATTGAGTGCGGTCTGTCGCATGGCTCTACTTCCGGTACTTGCGTATCAATCCAACCAGCACGCCGAAAATTTCCAGCGAGCCTTGCGGACGAATGACCGGATAGGCCGGGTTGGCCGGGCGCAGGATGAACTTGCCGCCTTCCTTGCCCAGCGTTTTGAGGGTGAAATCGTTATCGACTATTGCGACCACGATGTCGCCCACATTTGCCAAGTTGCGTTTTTCCACCACGGCAATGTCGCCGTCATGGATGCCCGCATCGACCATCGAATCCCCCTTGACTGGGATCATCGTGGTCAGGGACGGAGTGTCGATCAGCATTTCGTCGATGACAAAATAATCGCCCTGGGTCGCCATCACCGCCACCGGCATTCCTGCCTGGACAGACGATTCGGCGAAGGGGCGGGCGAAGAACTGGCGTGTCGGGATCCACATGCCATCGGGCGTGCGCTCGATAAAGCCGGCTTTGCCAAGCCGATCAAGAATCGCTTTAACCCAGGACTTGGAGGCGATGCCAAATACCTCGCACAGCGAAGCGTAGGAAGGGATGCTTTTCCACTCGGCGTAGTAGTCTTGCAGCTTGGCCAGATACTCGGCGTCCTTGGGGTTGGACTCGGGCGTGGGGAGGTCGAAATCA
>JAUYGW010000356.1 GCA_030690245.1 Gallionella sp.
CCCAGGATGTGGTGCTGGAAGACATCGAGAGGATCGAAGTGATCCGTGGCCCCGGAGGCACGCTGTGGGGAGTGAATGCGGTCAACGGCGTGATCAACATCACCACCAAGTCAGCGGCGGCGACCCAGGGGGGTATGGTGAACGCCGGCGCCGGAAACACCGAGCGGCAAGGGGTAGGGCGTTACGGTGGCAAGATCGGCGAAACCGGGTATTACCGGGTCTATGCCAAGAACCTTGAGCAGGATAATTTTCCGCTCGCCAGCGGCGCGCAGGCACATGACCGGCGCAACATGCGCAGCGCCGGTTTTCGCACGGACTGGGCTCTTCCCGGCGGCGACACGGTCATGGTGCAAGGGGGCATCCATGACGGGAATGCCGATCAAACCCTCTCGACCGCGCGGCTCTCTCCTCCCGCTACGCTTCCGCTGGACTTCACTACCGTGCAAAAAAGCGGCAACCTGTTAATGAACTGGAAGCGTACGCTGTCCGCCACCTCGGAGTGGGCGCTCAATTTTTACTATGATTATTACGAGCGGCAGGGCGCGGGTGTCGGCGAAAAACGGGACACCCGTGATGCTGATTTCCAGCACCGGCTGTTGCTGGCGGAAAACCACGACATCGTGTGGGGGCTGGGCTACCGGCAGACGAGCGATGAGTTGAACGACGCATTTATCGTGTCGTTCCTCCCGTCACGCCGCCGGGACAACACCGTCACTGCTTTTTTTCAGGATGAAATCGCGCTTGGCCAAGGTAGTGACAGGGACAAGGTGCACCTGATCCTGGGTTCCAAGCTCGGACACAACGACTACAGCGGTTTCGAATATCAGCCCAACCTGCGCCTGCGCTGGACGGTGGATGAGCGGCAAATGGCCTGGGCGGCGGTATCGCGTGCCGTGCGTATTCCTTCGCGCGTCTATTCGGATGTCCGGTTCAATGCGGTGGCATCCCCCAGAGCCGGTGCGCCCGCCATAGCGCTGGTGCGGATCGTGGGCAGCCCGGAGGTTCAGTCCGAAGAATTGCTCGCCTACGAGGCGGGCTACCGTGTCCGGCCTTCCGAACGGCTGTCTCTGGATGTGGCAGGCTTTTATAACGAATACCGCAACATCATGACGATGGAGCCGTTGACGCCATTTGTCGAGGCGGGGCCGCCGGCGCGGCTGGTTGCAGCACAGCAGTTTCAAAACAAGGCAAGCGCGACCACCCACGGGCTGGAGTTGTCGGCAAGCTGGCAACCCACGGAAAAGTGGCAGCTCAAGGCGGCTTATTCCTGGCTGGAGATGCGCATCCGCCGCGACGCGAACAGCGCCGACAACGCCATCGAGGCCAAAGCCGGCGATGCGCCTCGGCACCAGATGCAATTCCACGCGCACCATGCGCTGAATGCGCAGACCAATCTGGATGCCGCGCTCTACTATGTGGATAAACTGCCCAACCAGAATATCTCCGCCTATACCCGCCTGGATGTACGCCTCGGCTGGCGCCCGCAGCGCGATCTGGAGCTCAGCCTGGGTGCGCGCAATCTGCTCGACCGCCAGCACCCGGAATTCGTTTCCGCCATCGTGGGGCCGGTGAACAGCGAAATACCACGCAGTATTTACGGGGCGGCGACATGGCGATTTTGAGTAAAACCAAAAATATAACGGGCCGTTTGGTAGGGGCGAATTCATTCGCCCAAACGATAGGCCGCGTGCGAATGAATTCGCACCTACCAGAGCAGCCTTATGCGTTGCGCTGGTTGCCACGCGCCGCATGGGAACGAGAGTAATGTGATACCGAGGCTTATGATGAACCCTATTACTTGCCGAAAGCCGCTGCGTCCGTTCCTGCTCGCCGCCCTGTTGTTCAATCCGGTCTGTGGCCTTGCCTTTCCCGCTGAGGCGAGGGCGGATGAAGGCTCTTCGCTCGCCGATTATTCGCTTGAACAGTTAATGAACGTGAGCGTAGAAGTCAGTTCGGCAGCACGCAAGCCGCAGAAGCTGGAGGACACTGCCGCCGCGATTCATGTGATTACCCGGCAGGATATCCGCCGTTCCGGCATGACCAGACTGCCGGAACTGTTGCGCATGGTGCCGGGCATGCAGGTGGCGCAAATCGACGGCGGCACCTGGGCGATCAGCAGCCGTGGCTTCAACGCCAAGAACAGCGACAACCTGCTGGTGATGCTGGACGGGCGCGTGTTGCAAACCCCGACTTTTACCGGCGTGAATTGGGATGCACAGGACATGGTGCTGGAAGATGTGGAGCGCATCGAGGTGATACGCGGCCCCGGCGGCGCACTGTGGGGCGCGAATGCGGTCAGCGGCATCATCAACATTATTACCAGTTCCGCTGCCGCGACCCATGGCGGCATGCTGAGTGGCGGCGCCGGAAACTACGAGCATCAGGGAATGGCGCGCTTCAGCGGACATCTCGGCGAAACCGGCCATTTCCGCATCTATGCCAGGGATGCTGCACAAGGCAATTTCAAACAGGCTTCCGGTATTGAGGCGCATGACCGGCACGATTTGCGCAGCGCCGGTTTCCGGACGGACTGGGATATGTACGGCGGAGACTCGCTGACGGTGCAGGGCGATACCTATAGCGGCGGTTCCGATCACACCGGCACGGCCGTCTCACTTTTGCCGCCCTATAGCACGCCGACCGGCTACACCATCGGCCTGACAGGTGGCAACCTGCTGGCGCGCTGGAAAAGCGCAGTGTCGGCCACCGATGAATGGGCATTGCAGTTTTACTACGATACCTATGAGCGGCGTTACTTCAATCTCGGCGAACAACGCAATACCGCCGACCTGGATTTTCAGCGCCGCTTCAGGTGGGGCGACCGGCACGACATCGTGTGGGGTGCAGGGTATCGGCAAACCCGCGACAGCATGGACAATACCTTCGTGGTGTCCTATACACCGGCGAGCCGCACGGATCGTGTTGTCAGCGCTTTCTTTCAGGATGAAATCGCGCTGAGCCAGGATAGTGGCAGGGGCAGCCTGCATCTGATCGCGGGTTCCAAGTTTGAGCACAACGATTACACCGGTTTAGAAGTTCAGCCCAACCTGCGCCTGCGCTGGAAAATCGACGAGCGGCAAACTGCCTGGGCGGCGGTATCCCGCGCCGTGCATACGCCCTCCCGCACCGATGCGGATAGCCGAGTCGTTGCCGCAGTGGTCAAACCTGGTGCGACGACCTTTGCGACGCGGCTGCAAGGCAATCCGGCGATTCAAACCGAGCAGGTGCTTTCCTATGAGGCAGGTTATCGCAGCCAGCTTACCGAGCAGGTGCAGATGGATGTCGCCGCCTTCTACAGCGAGCACAAAAATCTGATGACCATCGAGCGCGGGGCAAATTTTATCGAAGCCGGATACACGGTCATCCCGCTGGTGTTTAACAATCGGGCAAGCGCGACGACCCACGGTCTGGAATGGAGCGGGAGCTGGCGGCCGGACGACCGGTGGCAGTTCAAGGCTGCATATTCATGGCTGAAAATGAATATCCACCACGACGCAAACAGCACCGATTCTTCGATTGAAAGCGAGGTGGGGCGGTCGCCGCAGAACCAGTTCCAGTTCCACGCGTTTCACTCCCCGGCTGACAATGTCGATCTGAGTACTTCGCTCTTCTACGTGGACAGCCTGCCCAGCCTCAATGTGCCGGCTTATACCCGGCTGGATGCGCGTATCGGCTGGCGTATCCAGCCCGGGCTTGAACTCAGCCTGACCGGGCGCAACCTGCTCGATCCCGGCCACCCCGAATTCATCAACACCCCGGGGCCGCGAACCAGCGAAATTCCGCGCAGCTTCTTCGGAGGTGCGACATGGCGATTTTAAGGATGTGGCTCCGCAGCCTCGTGGGTTGGGTAAAGGCCGGAGGCCGTGCCCAACATTCCTACTCCGTAATAGCCGCAGACATTTTGACAGCGGGCAGTAACCCTGTAGGGGCGAATTCATTCGCCCACGGGCGGATAAATCCGCCCCTACATTTTCGGCCCCGGCTCTTCCGGTTTAAGTCGGTCATACGGCTGCTGTGCGGTGTGATGCTGTTGCTCACGCTGACCCCGGCACACGCCGCGCCGTCCGAATATGAGCTCAAGGCCGCGTTTATTTACCAGATCGCGAGGTTCGTCGAATGGCCGGGCGCGCCTGCCAACGCTGGTGCGCCGCTGCGCCTGTGTGTGCTCGGCGGCAACCCATTTGGCCCGGCGCTGGAGTCCATCCGGGGGAAACCGGTCAACGAACGGAGACTGGAAGTGTCGCTGCTCGACATGAGCGAGGACACCCGCGAATGCGCCATGCTGTTCATCGCCGCTCCGGCGGAACGGCATATCGAACGCATCACCGCACTTTCGCGCGGTGCCGGGATGCTGACGATAGGCGACACGCAAGGATTTGCCCAGCGCGGCGTGATGGTCAATTTTTTCTCGCAAGATGGGAAGATCCGCTTCGAGGTTAATCTGGATGCCGCGCGACATGGCGGCCTGAAAATCAGCTCCAAACTCCTGTTGCTTGCCAGAATTGTCGATTCTGGCATAACGCACTGACCTCCCGATGCAGCTGTTCGAAAACCTCCCCATAAAACGCAAGCTGATGCACATCGGCTTTATCACCAATGGTGTGGCGGTGGTTTTGCTCAGTGTCCTCTTCGGCGCGGGGGAATGGACGAGCTACCGCGACCGGGCGGTAACCACCCTGTCGGTGCACGCGGGCATCACCGCCGACAACGCGGCGTCCGCCCTGATATTTGCCGACGAAAAAGCCGCGCAGGAGGTATTGGCGCGGCTGAGCGCGGAAACCAACATCGTCTACGCCGCATTGCAGGGACAGAACGGCGGCATCGTCGCCAAATTCGAGATTCCCGAACGAAAAAAAATCCCCGTCACTATCCTCGCGTCGGATAAGCACCTGTTTTTTTCGGATCAATTGGTCTATGCCAAAAACGTGGTTCATTCCGGTGAGACGGTTGGCGTCCTGTATCTGCAATCCGATTTGCGGGGTGTCTACTGGGAATTGTTCAAAAAACTGTTGCTGATCGCCGTTACGATGATGTTCTCCCTGGCATTCGCGGTTTACCTGTTTGCCCGTTTCCAAAAATCTATCAGCGACCCTATTCTAAACATGGCCGAGGCAATGCGGGGCGTCATCACGGAGCAGAATTTCGTGGTGCGGGTGGTGCCTCATGGGCAAGACGAATTGGGCATGCTGGCCGGCACCTTCAATATCATGCTGGAATACATCCAGTTGCGCGATACCGAATTGGCGCAATATCGGGAGCATCTGGAGGAAGAGGTCGCGCAGCGCGCCGCCAATTTGATCGAGGCGCAGCGCATCGCCCGTCTCGGCAACTGGGAATGGGATATCGAGGATAAAACACTGGTTTGGTCAGATGAAGTTTACCGTATTTTCGATATTGCGCCGCAGCAGTTCGGATTCAGCTATGAAGCTTTCCTGCAGGCCGTGCACCCGGAAGACCGGCAGCTTGTGGACACCTGCGCCCGTGAGGCGCTGGAGCAGGGCCTCACCTACAGCATAGACCACCGCATCGTGCGGCCGGACGGTACGGTGCGTTACGTGCATGAGCAGGCCGAGGTGTTGTGCAACGAGGAAGGGCAGCCCGTCAGAATGCATGGAACGGTGCAGGATATCACCGAGCGCAAGCAGGCCGAAGAAGAACTCAGACGCTCCAATACCGATCTGGAGCAGTTCGCCTATGCCGCGTCGCACGACATGCGCCAGCCGCTGCGGATGATTTCGAGCTATCTGCAATTGCTTGAGTACGATCTTGCGCCTGTCCTCACCGACGAGACGCGGCAGAACCTTCAGTTCGCAACCGAAGGTGCGAAGCGCATGGATCAGATGCTGATGGCGTTGCTCGACTATTCCCGCATTGGCCGCAAGGCCGACACGATGACGGTAATCGACAGCCGCGAGGTCATGTATGAAGCGCTGCATTACCTGGAGCCGGCCATCGAGGAAGCCCGGGCCGATGTCCGTATAAATGGCGTGTGGCCGCACCTTTTCGCCAGCCGCGACGAAATACTGCGCCTGTTCCAGAACCTGATCGACAACGCCCTGAAATACCGGCTGGCCGCCCAAAAACCGGTGATTGCCGTTTCGGCGCAGACGGCCGGCGGCGAATGGCGCCTGGAAGTGCGCGACAACGGCATAGGCCTGTTGCCAGGCCATGAAGCGCGCCTGTTCAAGGTGTTCGAACGGCTTCAGTCGCGCAGCCGCTATCCCGGCACCGGCATCGGCCTGGCGCTGTGCCGCAAGATTGTCGAACATCACAAAGGGCGCATCTGGGTTGAATCGCCGGGCCCAAACCAGGGCTGCACCTTCATCGTCACGCTTCCCGTATCCCTTCCTTCATCGCCTGGCGGGGCACTGGCCAACACAATCGAGGAAAGCGCATGAACGGAACTTTCCTGCAACCCATTTCGATCCTGGTGATCGAGGACGATCCCGGCGATTTCGGGCTGATCCGTGCGCATATCCGCATGCCGGGCCTCGTGCCGAGCGGCAACAGGGAACCGGTGATCTGGGCGAAAACCCTGGCCGAGGGGATCACTGCGGCGCAATGCGGGGAAGAAGCCGATAACCGCCACTTCCCGCATTCCACTTCGTTTCATGCGGGCTACTTGCTCAGGGCGAACGGAAATTTTTTATTAAGTGAGCAGCAGAATCGAGGAAAACCATGAGTGAAGTTTCACAACAAGCCATATCGATCCTGGTGATAGAGGACGACCCCGGTGATTTCGGACTGATCCGGGCGCATGTGCGGTTGTCCAGGCTGGACCTCAGTGGCGGCAAAGAGCCGCTGATCTGGGCGAAGACGCTGGCCGAGGGAATTGCCGCAGGCCGGAGCAACAAGCCCGATGTCGTGCTGCTCGATCTGTCGCTCCCCGATTCGGCGGGGCTCGCCACGGTGCAGGCGATGCACGCCGCCTTGCCCGGCGTGCCTATCGTGGTGCTGACGGGGCACGACGACAGCGCTCTCGCCGTCGCCGCCTTGCAAATCGGCGCCCAGGATTATCTGGTCAAGGGGCAGTACGATCACGATGCGCTGTGCCGCGCGGTGCGCAATGCACTGGTACGCGAGGCGCTTGAATCACGCCTGCGGCTGTTCGAAGTGGCGCTGAATTCGGTCGCCAGCGGTATCGTCATCACCGATGTTGACGCCCATATCCAGTGGGCCAACCCGGCCTTTACGCAACTGACCGGGTTTTCGCTGGAAGAAGTGCTGGGACGCAATCCGGGCGAGTTGACCAAGTCCGGCAAGCAAAGCCCGGCGTTCTACCGGAACATGTGGGGAACCATTCTGTCCGGCCAGACGTGGCACGGCGAGATCGTCAACCGGCGCAAGGATGGCTCCCTCTATGACGAGACGCTCGTCATCGCCCCGGTAACCGGCGGGGATGGAACGATCCGGCATTTTGTCGCCATCATGCAGGACATCACCGAGCGCAAGCAGGCCGAAGAGCAGATTCGCACGCTGGCTTTCTATGACGCATTGACGCAATTGCCCAATCGCCGCCTGCTCAATGACCGGCTCGGGCAAACCATGGCCGCCAGCAAGCGCAGCAGCCATTATGGTGCGCTGATGTTCCTTGATCTGGATAACTTCAAACCGCTCAACGATACATACGGTCATGGCGTGGGCGATTTGCTGTTGATCGAGGTCGCGCATCGCCTCACCGGTTGCGTGCGCGAGACGGACACTGTTGCGCGTTTCGGCGGCGATGAATTCGTGGTGATGCTCAGCGAATTGGATACGGATAAAAATGAGTCCACCGCACAAGCCGGCATCGTTGCGGAAAAAATCCGCGTCGCTCTGGCTGAACCCTACCTGCTGACATGCAAGCAAGAGGGCAATGCAGAAACCATCATCGAGCACCGTTGCGCGGCGAGCATCGGCGTTGCATTGTTCATCAACCATGAAGCCGAACCGGAAGAGGTGCTCAAGTGGGCCGACATCGCGATGTACCAGGCGAAAGAGGGCGGGCGCAATTCGATTCGTTTTTATGCTGCGAAGGATTGAACCCAAATAATCCATACATGGACGCCCACTTTTGCCAAGCTTTCATTTGATAATTTTGAGAAGGTAAAGATTGCAGCCATACATCCGGACTTTATTTGAAGCGCATTGCTTCTGTCCCTGATGGAATAC
>JAUYGW010000006.1 GCA_030690245.1 Gallionella sp.
CGGCGCACAACTGGAAAACCGCTATCTGCTGCAAGCCGTATTCGGCCTCTGCTTCTTCCGTGAAGGTGCAGTGCTCACCCGCGTCAACTACCGCGACATGGGTTCTGAAGAACTCGGCAGCGTATATGAAAGCCTGTTGGAACTGGTGCCGGTGGTCAGCGTCAGTGCAGGCGTCAGAAAATTCGGCTTCATCGGCGACGAAGAGGCAGCCAGCACCAAAGGCAACGCCCGCAAGCTCAGCGGCAGCTACTACACGCCGGATAGTCTGGTGCAGGAACTCATTAAGAGCGCGTTGGAACCTGTCATCGCGCAAACTCTGCAAGCCAACCCGCAGCAACCAGTCAAAGCACTGCTTGGCCTGACGGTTTGCGATCCAGCCTGTGGCTCGGGTCACTTCCTGCTGGCGGCAGCTCGCCGAATTGCCGAAGAAGTGGCGCGGCTCAACGCCAGCGAAGGCAACCCGCTGCAAAACGATTACCGCCATGCCCTGCGCGAGGTCGTTGCACACTGTATTTACGGCGTGGATAAAAACCCGATGGCGGTGGAACTCGCCAAGACTGCACTGTGGCTGGAAGCCTACACCCCGGATAGGCCGCTGACATTTCTTGACCATCATTTGCGTTGCGGCGATGCGCTGTTGGGTGTGCTTGATCCGGCTATATTGGAAAACGGCATCCCCGACAAAGCCTTCAATGCTTTATCCGGCGATGACAAGGAGGTCGTGAAGGTACTGAAAAAGGCCAATCGAGAGGCACTCAAAAGCATAGTCAAAGTGCAGCGGCAAGAGTCAATGACAAACTGGCTGGATGCCGTGAGCCCAACCGCTGCACTGGAAGCCCTGCCGGATGACACGCTTGATGCCATTGCAGCCAAGCGCGCCGCCTTCGCTCAAGTCGAGGCGCACGCCGCGCAATCCCGTGCGCGTATCGCGGCGGATTTGTTTGTTGCCGCTTTTGTGTTGCCCAAAACGTCCGCCAACCAGTCCCTTATTCCGACCAGTCAGGATTTGTGGCTGGTGATGAACGGCAGCGCATCGCGCCCCGGTGTGCAGGCAGCAGCGACGCAGGCCGCGCATGACGCTCAAGCCTTCCATTGGCAATTGGCGTTTCCGCAGATTTTCTCCCCTCGCCCGCAAGCGGGAGAGGGGGCGGGGGAGAGGGCATCAGGCTTCGATGTGTTGCTCGGCAACCCGCCGTGGGAGCGCATCAAACTTCAGGAGGAAGAATTCTTCGCCACGCGCAGCCCGCTGGTAGCCGAATCTCAACACAAGGCCGAGCGCGGTCAGCGCATTGAGTTGCTCAAGCAAGGCATGTTGTTGCATACCCTGTACCCTGAAATTGAGGCCGCGCAGGGACTGATGCCGCCCAATCAGGCCGAGCAACAACTGTATGCGGGGTTTCTATCGGCACGACGCAGCGCAGAGGCTTCCAGTCTGTATGCGCACGATTCCGGTCGCTATCCCCTGACTGGTGTAGGTGACGTGAATACTTATGCGCTGTTTGCCGAAACTTTTGCGCAATTGATGAGCGAGCAGGGGCGATCTGGTTTCATTGTGCCAACGGGGATTGCTACCGACGACAGCACCAAGGCATATTTCGAGGCAATTTCTCAGCACGGGAAACTGGCTACCTTGCTGGCTTTCGAGAATGAGGGATTCATTTTCCCTGCGATTCATCATTCGACTCGTTTTTGTATCTTGACTCTCGGTCGAGTTGAAAAAGCCGAGTTTGTCTTCTTTGCACGTAAACCATCGCAAGTGCATGACCCTCGCCGCCGTTTCACCCTGACGCCGGAGGAGTTTAATCTCATCAACCCCAATACTCGCACCTGTCCGGTATTCCGTAGCAACAAGGATGCTGAATTAACCAAAAAGCTCTACCGCGCCACGCCAGTGCTGATCGAAGAAGGGAAACTAGAAAAAAATCCGTGGGACATACGCTTCGTGCGTTTGTTTGACATGTCCAACGACAGCACGCTGTTCTACAACGAGGTAGATGCGAACCGCTTGCCCTTGTATGAGGGCAAGATGATTCATCAGTTCGACCATCGCTGGGCGACCTATCTTCCCTCATCCTCTGGAGCCGGTGGTGAGGGCGAAGTGGATTCGCGTGACTGCACCGAGGTCGAAAAAGCCAACCCCAATTTCACTGTGACCCCGCGTTATTGGGTAGATGCTACCGAAGTCAATCAGCGCTTAGCAGATAAGGGCTGGGAGCGGGGATGGCTGATGGGCTGGCGGGACATCACCAGTGCACACGTATTACGAACTGTGATTGCTTCGGTGGTGCCGAGGGTGGGGGTAGGGCACACTATGCCGCTCATGTTCACTACCCAAGAAACCAGCATATCGGCAGCCCTGTTCGGCAACCTTGAATCGCTTGTGCTCGATTACATCGCTCGTGTAAAAGTTGGAGGCACGCATCTAACCTATGGCTATTTGAAGCAGTTCCCAATATTACCCCCTGACCGCTATACCGAATCCGACATTGCCTTCATCGTTCCCCGCGTATTGGAGCTGACCTATACCGCCCACGATCTCAAACCTTGGGCAGAAGACTTGGGTTATGACGGCGAGCCTTTCGCATGGAACCCGGATCGTCGTGCCTTGCTGCGCGCCGAACTGGATGCCTACTACGCCAAGCTCTACGACCTAACCCGCGATGAGTTGCGCTACATTCTCGATCCCGCCGATGTGATGGGCGATGACTATCCATCGGAAACTTTCCGTGTGCTCAAGAATAGCGAGATTAAGGAGTTCAGCGAATATCGCACGGCACGGTTGGTTCTGCGCGAATTCGACCGTATGGCGTTGGCCGATGCGGCGCATGAACCTTACCTGAGCTTTCTGGAGCCACCACCCGGCCAACCATCGTCGCCGCAGTATTCATCCATCGGCATCATACGTGACGAGGATGATGCACGCATGGCCGGGTTGGTGCTGGCAATCATCCGGCAAGCGGGCGCGTTGTCGCGCCAGAGTCTGACACTGGCATTGACCGCGGCGCATACGTCCGGAGCAACTACCATTCCGTTGACGCAGGCCGAGCTGGATATGCTTGCCGCCTACCGCCAAT
Source organism: Gallionella sp. (assembly GCA_030690245.1). Classification (GTDB taxonomy): domain Bacteria; phylum Pseudomonadota; class Gammaproteobacteria; order Burkholderiales; family Gallionellaceae; genus Gallionella. Next base: position 3,075 of record JAUYGW010000006.1, read on the forward strand.
CGCACCTGGCTATGCTGCTGCCCGCTCGTCTCGAACGGACGCAGTTGGTGCTGCGGTTCTTCGAGGATGTAGGAGCGATTCGTATCGAGCAGCAAGGCGCGTGGATTGCGGCGGCAGCAGATGTGCCCCTACCAGCCGGTGTGATCGTTGAACAGGGCATCGAAGAGATTGCGGGCATTCTGCTGCGCACTGCCCGTGCCAACCTTGAACGACAAGCTGCCGACGACTTGGGCACCGCTTCGCAACTTTCGACGAAGCGGGTATAGGATCAGGCCAGACATGGAAGAATTGATCAAGCGCCTAGCGACACAGAAGACTGCACCACGTCTTTGGATCGAGCGTTTGTCGATTTTTAGCGAGCCAAGTATCGATCATTGCGTCCGGTCGATTTCGTTCCGGCGTGGCATCAATATTGTCTGGGCACGTGAGCCGGATGATGAGAGCGCTTATGCGGGAGTTCACGCGGCAGGGCATGGAGTTGGCAAGACTTCGCTGTGCCTGCTGCTGCGTTACTGCCTGGGCGATAGCACCAAGTCGATTGATGAGCTGCGGGAAGAGGTGCTCGGCGAATATCCCCAAGGCGGCGTTGGTGCCATCGTGCATGTTGGTAGTGAAGTCTTCACGGTATTTCGTTTTTTCAACGCTTACCGTGAGGGTTTCGCATCCCCCGGCGACGATTTGGTCGCCCTGCTGACCGATGGCGGCGCGCAGTCCTTCAAGGATTTCGAGGCGCACCTTTCCGGGGTGATGCTGTCGGGCGTGTCTCCGCGAGCAATCCCGGAAACGGGGCAGGCCATTCTGTGGCGGTATTTGCTGGCGTGGATGGCGCGAGACCAAGGTGGGCGCTTTAAGAGTTTTTTTAGTTGGCGCGAAGGCGAAGGAACCGGCTTGCAGCGACCACGGCAAGACCCGCCAATCGTGATGCGTGCTGTGCTGGGTTTATTGGCTCAAGACGAATCGGAAGAGTTGATACTCGTGCGAACCTTGGAGCGGGATTTAGAAGCAGCGGAAGCAGCAACGACCCGTCTTCGGCATGAGCCAAGCCTGATCCGGGGGCGTATCGAATCCGAACTCCGGGCATGGCTTCGCGTGCCCGCCGATTTGCCGATGCGTTCCGACGATATGTTCAAGGATTCCGTCGAAACGGTGATTCGTGGCGCGAAGGTTGCGACGGCGGCAAAACTGGCCGGCCTGGATGGCGAATATGAAACGCTGACCAATCAGCTTGTCGAGCTTCGCATGAATCATCGGCAACTGGAGAATGAATATGATCTGGCTGACAACGATTACAAGATGGCAGATGCAGCACGGAATAAGGACGAAAGTGCGTATCGGTTACTTGCTGGGAAACGCGAGAAACTGAAGTCTCTGGTCGGTTCGTGCGAACACGGCCAGGTCGCGTTTCAGGAATGCACCCATATCCAGAAAGAAATTCAGACCTTGAGCATCGCGGATGGCCGCGACAAGAATGCGCTGGCGAAAATCGGAGACGACTGGGCGGCGCGCGCGGCACAGTCGCTGCAACGCTGGGTACAGGCCGAAAAACCTCTGCAATTGGCGCAGCAACAGGTTTCCGCGAAAGAGCGTGAGAGCAAGGCACTGCGAATAAAGCGAGACTCCGCCGCACTCGAATTGGATCGCGGGCAGCGTTTGCTGTCGGAACTCGAACGGTGGGAGAAAGCCTCCGGGTCGCCCGAGGCCGCAGAGCAGATAGAACAGTCCGTATCGCGTTGCACTGACATTACGAATAACACCAATGCGGCGCGAGTGCGGCTTGCGACACTCCAGCACGAGAGATCAAGTCGTGAGCGTTCCATCGGCGAACTTACCGATATGATGTCACGCGCACTGTTATCCAACGAAGCCTTTGGCAGTCTGGAAGTACGGGATGAAATCCGCCCGTTTCAATTATCGCTCCGAGGTGGAGAGGCCTTCCGGGTACTGGAAATTCTGTTGGGCGATGTGGTGTGCATGCTGGATTCGAGCGATCCGGCAAGTGCCTTTCCCGGTTTGCTGATTCATGATTG
>JAUYGW010000019.1 GCA_030690245.1 Gallionella sp.
TGGGCTGCGCTTCCAGCCAGCGCGCCAGTTCCAGCGAGTTGGCGCTGTGCGCGTCCATGCGGATTTTCAGCGTCTCCAAGCCCTTCAGGAAGATCCAGGCGTTGAACGCGCTCATCGTCGGGCCAGCGGTGCGCAAAAAGCCGTACACGCCTTCCATGTTCTTTTTACTGCCCAGTACCGCACCGCCCAGCACGCGCCCCTGCCCGTCGATGTACTTGGTCGCGGAGTGGATCACGATGTCCGCGCCCAGTTCGAACGGGCGTTGCAGGATCGGCGTGCAGAAGCAGTTGTCCACCGCCAGCAGTGCGCCGCACCCCTTCGCCACGGCGGCGATCGCGGCGATGTCAGAAATCTCGGTGAGCGGGTTGGACGGCGTTTCCAGGAAGAATAACTTTGTATTGGGGCGCACCGCCGCCTGCCACTCGGACACGTCGGTTGCGGAAACATAAGTAGTCTCCACGCCGAATTTCTTGATGACGTTGTTGAACAGGTTGATCGTCGCGCCGAAGATGCTGCGCGAGGCGACGATGTGGTCACCGCTCTTCAGCAGCCCCATCACGCATGCCAGGATCGCCGACATCCCCGATGCCGTGGCGACGCATTGCTCCGCGCCTTCCAAGGCGGCTAACCGCTCTTCGAACATCGTCACGGTCGGGTTGGTGAAGCGCGAATAGATGTTGCCCGGCTCTTCGCCGGTGAAGCGCGCGGCGGCCTGCGCGGCGCTCTCGAACGTGAAGCTCGAAGTCAGGAACAGCGCCTCGCTGTTTTCGCCGAACTGGCTTTGCACCGCCCCCGCGCGCACCGCCAGAGTTTCCGGCTGATAGTTTTGCTGTTCACTCATCATCTGTCCCCTGATTCCTGAAGCTCACATCGAAGTCGCATTTGCCGCCAGATCCAGTTCCATCTGGTCATCGTCCAATAACTTGTTGGCATTCCCGCCGCCACGCAGCTCTTCGATCGCATTCAGATAATGCGGCGTGATGTCGCCGGTGATGTAGTTGCCGTCGAAGCAGGAGGCATCAAAAGCAGTGATCTCAGGATTATTCTTGCGCACCGCCGCCTTGAGGTCATCCAGATCCTGATAGATCAGGCGATCCGCGCCAATTTCGCGGCAGATTTCCTCATCGCTGCGCCCCGTCGCGATCAGCTCGTGGCGGCTCGGCATATCGATGCCATACACATTCGGAAAACGCACCGGCGGCGCGGCGGAGGCGAAATACACCTTCAGCGCACCGGCATCGCGCGCCATCTGCAC
>JAUYGW010000022.1 GCA_030690245.1 Gallionella sp.
GCAGGGTTGCGCCCTGCTCAGGTCCGATCACATGCACGATACCCTGGCGCACGTCGTTCATTTTGAATTCGTTCACGCCGAACTCGGCGCAATTGCTGTCCAGCGTCTCCACCTGCAAGCGCGCGATCGGATCGGCGATGCCCTGCGCGCGCCCGGTAGTCGGCACGTTGTGATCCGCCACCGCGAGGATCGAAGCCGTACGCCACAGCTTGCGGCCGGCCAGCTTCAACCCCTCGAACGCCTGCGGGCTGGTCACTTCATGCACCAGATGTCGGTCGATATAGATCAACGCGGTGCCGTCGGCTTCCTGCCGCACCACGTGAGCATTCCAGAGTTTGTCGTAAAGGGTTTGTGCGTTCATGTTGTTTCGCTTGCTTGATGCTCGTTTTTAAGAGCGCGCGATTATGCCACAACGGTTGCTGCTTGGCAGCTTATAGAGCTGCTCAATGCACCGTCGGCGGTGCGCCGCAGCACTTCTTAAATTTTTTGCCCGAGCCGCACGGGCATTCTTCGTTGCGCCCCACCTTGAAACGCGTATTAGGCATATCCACCACGTCGCTCACCAGACCGGACGGTGCTCTTCCCGGCTGCGCCAACCGCTTTTTCGTTTCAGCTTCGCGCTGCTCGCCGAAATGATCATGAAGCAGCGCCACTGCGCCCGCAATCGATTCGTAGGCATCTTGCGTGGCCTGCTTGCCGTCTGGGCTTTTTTCAAGTGTATCCCAGCCCTGCTCCGTGCCCAGCAACACCATGGGTACAAGAAACTCGGGGTATTTTTCGAATACCTCTTCCCAAGGCTCGACAAACAAAAGCACGCCGCGCATAAAGCCCATACTCCAGCCTTCCGCATCAAAAAACTCGCTACCATCCTCCTGCGCCAGGGTATAAAACAGCGGGGCAAAATCATCGTTGCCTATCGTGGTCAACACGCTGTTGTAATAGCGCATCACCAATTGCAAAATTCGGTTGGCCTGCTCCAGCGATGCAAACGCGGGCGCATCCTCACCCTGTTCCATATCCCATATCCAGGGCAAATATTCGCTCGGCATGATGAGCCTGGGATTCAGCACCAGCGCGGCGAAGAAGCCATCCAGCGTGGAAATATCCATACCGTCTTCAGGCACCCCTTCTGACATCAAGAAATCGTCCAGCTCATCAATCTCGTCATCGTTCAATGCTTGCGTCGGATTCATCACTTATTCTTTCAAGAAATTTAGTGAAATATTGTACCAACTTGAGTAGGGTGCGTTCCACTCACCACCAATTGAACTGTGGGGCGCGAATTTAATCCGAACACGGCCCCTTCAATTTAACATCTGTACCTCAAGGCTGTGTTTTTCAACCACACACGCAGTCTGTATTGAAAATAGTAACGATTGACGGTACTAGTGCAAAGGGTTAGCATTTATACCGCCAAGTCAATTCCGGCAAGGCCACATAACTAACGCCGTGATGGCGCTGTGAAAGGGAACTACAACATGATCAAATCATTTGCGGATAAGGCTACAGAAGCAATATTTGACGGGTGGCGCGTCAAACAACTTCCACATGAGATTCAAGGCATCGCCCGGCGACAACTCAAGCTCATTGATGCCACGGGCAAAGTCGAAGAATTACGAATCCCGCCCGGCAACCGACTCGAACAGCTAACTGGCAATCGGGCTGGACAATGGAGCATCCGTATCAACGACCAATGGCGTATCTGTTTCAGATGGCAAGACGGACATGCAGGAGATGTGGAAATCGTCGATTACCACTAGGAGAATAAAATGAGCATTCAACGCGAAGAACTGAACAACATGAAATGGGGAAACACCGTCACCGGCGAGAGGCTTGCGCCCGTGCATCCCGGAGAAATCCTGTTGCATGACTTCATCGAACCTATGGGGCTGACCCGTTACAAGGTCGCAAAATTCACCAGCGTCCCCCAGCGCCGCATTGATGAAATCTGCACCGGAAAACGCGCCGTTACCGCCGACACCGCCATGCGCCTTGGCCGCTTGTTCGGCATGTCCGCGCAAACATGGATGAATCTGCAAACACAGTATGATCTTGAAATCGCCGAAAACGAATTGGGTGACAAAATCGACCAAGAGGTTATGCCGATTGCGGCGTAGCGTGGGCCAAGCGATTTTTGGGGTGCGAATTTAATCCGACCCCGACCCCGACCCCTTATTGCGCCGCCGAGGTCAGTCGCGCGTGTTAGGCAAGCGTGTCGCATCAAGTGCCTGCGCCTTGGTCAACGCTTGAATCACCTCCCGCACTGTTTTACGGTGCGGGGTTGATAAAGCCAGGAACGCTTCAAAAATCTCGCGCTCCTGATAGCCGATGCCCTCATCCCAACGCGCTTGCTTCTCTTGAATTTGTTGCTTTATTTCCAGCCCAAAAGTTAATTCATCAAGTGGAATTTTGAGCCAATCGGCTAGCACCTCGATTTTATCGAGCCGTGGAATTGATTGTCCCTTTAGCCATTTATTCACGCCATGCAACGTAACTCCTCTGCCGAAGTAACGTTGATTGAATTCCCGCTCCAGCACCGCAGCTTCAGCCTTATAGCCCGCTTTCTCAATTGCGGCGCGTAATCGCTCTGCGAATTCCTCATGTTTTTTATTCATGCTGTTACGTTACTGCGATAAAAATTCAGCAAAGTAACCAAGGCGCAAGTTAAGTAATAAGCGTGACCATGACTTACGTACTGATATAAACTTCCAGTTAAGTCATTTACGTAACTAATCACATGTCTGAAAATAGCTCCACAACAACCCCCGATAGCTTAGAAGTTCCGGGCGCCACGCCTCACTTCCGCACAGAACTTGCCGCACAGCTCGCCGAGTTGGTGCCCGAAGCCGTTGCCGATGGTAAGCTGGATATTGAAAAACTGCGCGAATTGCTGGCCGATGACGTGGCCGACGGCAACGAGCGTTTCGGCCTGTTCTGGCCGGGCAAGAAACGCGCCCTGCGCGCCGCGCAAGCGCCGACCACGGCGACACTGAAACCGGACTTCGCCCACTCGAAGGATTGGGACACGACGCAAAACGTGTTCATCGAGGGTGACAATCTGGAAGTGCTGAAAACGTTGCAAAGGCACTACCACAACAAGATCAAGCTCATCTACATCGACCCGCCCTACAACACCGGCAAGGATTTTGTTTACCCGGACAACTTCAAGGAAGGCTTGGACACCTACCTTGAGTGGACGCGGCAGGTAAACGAAGAAGGTAAGAAAGTTTCGACCAACAGCGAGACCGAAGGCCGCTATCACTCGAACTGGTTGAACATGATGTATCCGCGCCTGAAGCTGGCGAGGAATCTGCTCACGGACGATGGGGTGATTTTTATCTCGATTGACGATAACGAGATTGATAATCTCACACGTCTCTGCAAGGAGGTTTTCGGCGAAAGCAATTTTTCGACAACGTTCATTCGGCAAAAGAAGAAAAAACCTTCGTTCCTTCATGAAAACGTCGGCTCAATGACCGAGTATGTCATCTGTGTCACGCGCAATAGATCCTTTACATTCCCGTTCTCAGTAGATGTAACAACTGCGGGCAAGAAATACCCGCTTAACAATGCCGGAAACTCTTTAGGCATTCTGCGATTCCCCGCTGGCATCGTCCGCTTTAGGATGAGCGACTGCACCGTCGAACCGCAGGACATGAGCGAGGGCAACATCGTGACGAAATTACTCGACACCTTGGTTATTGAAAATGGCGTGAACAAAAATGAATTCCGCCTTGAGGGTGAGTGGCGTTACAGTCAAGCAACGCTCGATGAGATTGTCGCCGACGGAGACCTAATCACGATTTCGAAGATACCATTCCGCCCGAATCACGTGAAGGCTGGTGGCGAGGTAAAGAAGATGCACAATCTCTTGACCCCAAATACCTATGGCGCTGGCACAAATGAGGACGGAACTGAGGAACTGATCCAGATTCTCGGTGGGGACTACTTCGATAATCCAAAACCGTCGAGCCTCGTTCGGGTTCTCACTCAAGCGGTAACCTATGATGATCCAACCGCTATCGTGCTGGACTTCTTCGCAGGTTCATCAACAACTGCACATGCAGTAATGGCATTGAACGCTGAAGACAAGGACGACGGCAAGAGGCGTTTCATCATGGTGCAACTGCCCGAACCCACGCCTGAAGAATCTGAAGCGCGTAAAGCGGGCTTCAACACCATCGCCGACATCTCGCGCAAGCGCATCGAACTGGCGGGCGAAAAAATCAAGACCGATAGCCCCATGACCACCCAGGAGCTGGACACCGGCTTTCGCGCCTACAAACTGTCTGACACAAATTTCAGCAAATGGCGCGTCACCAGCGATGTGGCGGTCAACGAGCTGGAACAGCATCTGCTCGATCTGCGCGACAGTGCCGATGACGAGGCGCAAGCCGACGATCTGCTGACTGAGCTCTTGCTCAAGCTGGGCTATTCGCTGACTGAACCCATCCATACGGAAACCATCGCCGGGCTGGAAGTGCGCAAGGTGGGTGATAACGGCGTGCTGGCCTATCTCAATGAGCATGCAAAGCCCACGCTGGCGCAACTGCGGGCGCTAGTGGATGCCGCACCCGCCCGTATCATCGTGCTGGAAGATGCCTTCCACGGCGACGATGAACTTAAAACCAACCTTGCCCAGCACGCGAAAAGCCGTGGCATAGAGTTGTGGACGGCGTGATGGGCAACGCAGGGTTTCAGTTCGATTCACATCAGCAGTACCAACTCGACGCCATCAACGCGGTGGCCGACCTGTTCGACGGCCAGCCCAAGGATGCGGGCACGCTCGGCATAGCGCTGCGCGGCGTAGTGACCACCACAGAATCCGTCCAAGTTGAATTGCCGGTGGATACCGCGCAGGAAGTCGGCGCGATTGGCAACAAGCTGGTGCTGGACAACGCCACCATTCTCAGCAATCTGCAAGCGGTTCAAGACCGCAACGGGCTGGAGGTGCGCGATGCGCTGGCCGAGGACGCGCTTGATTTCGACATCGAGATGGAAACCGGCACGGGCAAGACCTACGTTTACCTGCGCACGATTTTCGAACTGGCGAAGCGTTACGGTTTCGGCAAATTCATCATCCTCGTGCCGAGCGTGGCGATTCGCGAAGGCGTGAATACCAGCATCCGCCTGATGCGCGAGCATTTCCGCAGCTTGTACCCATCGCATCCATTCGATGCCGGGGTTTACAGCGGCGACCGCGCCGAGGAGGTGCAAGCCTTTGCCACCGCAACCAGCGTGCAGATCATGGTGATGACGATAGATGCGGTTCGCGGCGATAAGAACACGCGCATCATTCACCAGCAGCGCGACAAGCTGAACGGATTGCGCCCGATTGACTACCTGAAAGCCACTCATCCGGCCGTCATCATGGACGAGCCGCAGAATATGGAATCGCTGCTGTCTCAATCGGCGGTGAGCGAACTCGCCCCGGTGTTTACCCTGCGTTACAGCGCCACGCACAAACGGCAGCGCAACCTCGTTTATCGGCTGGACCCGGTGGACGCGCACGACTTGGGGCTGGTCAAGCAGATTGTCGTGGCTGAAGTGGCGCAGCAGGGCGCGGATGCTGCGCCTTACATCAAATTGCTGGAGGTGAAGCACGCGAAAGCCTGGACGGCAAAACTGGAGCTGGCCTGCCGCAAGGCCGATGGTTCGCTGGAACGCGTGCCAAAATCGGTGAAGCAGCATCAGGAGTTATCCGAAGTCAGCGGCAACCCCGCGTATGAAGGTTGGCGCATCAATGAAATGCGCATCTCCGATGGCGCAGAACCGTCCAGCATCGAACTTACCAACCACGGTATGCTGACCGAGGGGGAAGCCATCGGCGGCGCGACCGGCGCGATCTACAAGGAGATGATCCGCGAAACCGTGCGCGAACATTTGCGCAAGGAAGCCATGCTGCGCGCCAAGGGCATCAAGGTGTTGAGCCTGTTCTTTGTGGACAAGGTGGCGAGCTTTCTCGGCGACGGCGTGAACAACGACGATGCCGATGGGGATTTTGTGCGCTGGTTCGATGAGGTGTTCATTGAAGAACGCGACAAGGATAAGCGTTACCCGGCGCTATTGCCGCAGGAGCCGCGTGAATTGCGGCGAGCTTATTTTTCGCAACTCAAGGCGAAAGGCAAAACGACCTTCGTTGATTCATCCGGCACCACGGCCAAGGATGACGACGCTTACGAACTCATCATGCAGGACAAGCAGCGTTTGCTGGACGGGGACGAGCCGGTGCGCTTTATCTTTAGCCATTCAGCCCTGCGTGAAGGTTGGGACAACCCGAACGTGTTCCAGATTTGCACCCTGCGCGAGATTGGCGCGGAAACCGAGCGTCGGCAAACGCTGGGGCGCGGTATGCGCCTGCCCGTGGCAAAAACCGACAAGGGCTACGAGCGCGTGGCGGACAGGGGCATTGCCACGCTGACCGTGATCGCCAACGAATCGTACCAGGCGTTCGCACAAAGTCTGCAAAACGAGTACAAGGCCGCCGGAGTTGCCATCGGCCAAGTCAGGCCGAACGAATTCGCCAAGCTGCCGAGGCGGGATGCAGGCGGTGCGCTGACGGACGAGATTTGCGGCTACCAGTGGTCGCTGGAAGTTTTCAAACATCTTGAAAGCCAGAGCTTCATCAAAAATGGCAAGGCGACATCGAAATTCCTGCCGGACACGGAAGGTTTTTCCCTGAACCTGCCGGGGCAATTTCTGCCTTACGAGGCGGACATCATCGCGCTGGTTCGCGACACTAGTATCGAAAAATACGTCAAACCTAGAGCCAAGCGGCAGGCGCGCAAGTTCAACAAGGCACTTTACGCCACGTCGGAATTCGAGGTGTTCTGGAATGCCATCAGCCAGAAGACGATGTACCGGGTGAAGGTCGAACGCGAGAAACTTATCGGCAATGCGGTTGCAGTCATCAAGCAAGCGCCCAAAATCCAGCCTTTGCGTATCGAGGTGACCCGCGCTGGAGTAAAGGTGCTGCGCGGCGGTGCGCAAGGCCATGAGCTCGGTACGCGTACCGCAGAACTAAAAGGTAGCTACGACCTGCCGGACATCATCGGCGAGTTGCAGCAATCAACAATGCTCACCCGCAGAACGTTGGCGGAGATACTTATTGGCAGCGGCAAGCTGGGCGAATTTATCGGCAACCCGAACGACTTCATCGCAATGATGCAGCGCTGTGTGCAGGGTGAGTTGGCGAAAATCGTGGTGGACGGCATCCAGTACGAAAAAATCGGCGGTTCCATTTACGAACTGCGAGAACTGCAAGCGGATGGACTGGAAGAGAAAGAGCGATTCTGCGACCAGATGTATCAGGTGCAAAACCAGAATAAGACCGATTTTGATTACGTTGTTTATGAGTCCGGCGTAGAACTCAAATTCGCCGAGCTACTCGACAGCCGTGAGGACATTAAGCTGTTTATGAAGCTGCCTGGCAAGTTTAAGATTGATACTCCGGTCGGCCCGTATAACCCGGATTGGGCGATTATCAAGCAGGTAGATGGCGAAGACAGGATTTATATGATCCGGGAAACCAAGAGTACGCAGGATGATGACAAATTGCGTCCCTCAGAACTCGCCAAAATTAAATCTGCACGGAAGCATTTTGCTGAGATCGGTGTCAACTATGATCGCTCGACTCCGGAAGAGTCGAATCTCTAGCGGAAACTCAATCTACTGTGTAAGACATAGACTGATGATGTCCGGTATTCTGTGTGAGCCCGATGTTTGTTTTGATATCGCTGATCGGCAGCAAGCCGAGAAGGAGACCGTGGCCACAATCGGCATGATCTTCCGCTGGCACTAAGAAGCCATTGGTCGTTTCGCGAAGCTCAGCTTCATGCCTGAAGCTTCGCCTTGCTTCTGGAGCAATCAGACCCCATTGCCCGCACATTGAATTAGCCCTGCAATGCCAATCAATGGCGAACACGACGCCCGAAAACCAGTAAAATGCGCCCTTACAAATTTACGCTGGTTTAGCACATGCTTACCTTTCAGCAAATCATCCTGACGCTGCAAAATTATTGGGACAAGCAGGGCTGCGCGCTGCTGCAACCTTACGACATGGAAGTCGGTGCGGGCACGTCGCATACCGCCACTTTCCTGCGCTCGCTCGGCCCGGAGCCGTGGAAAGCCGCTTACGTGCAGCCGTCGCGCCGCCCCAAGGACGGGCGCTACGGCGAGAACCCGAACCGCTTGCAGCATTACTACCAGTTTCAGGTGGTGCTGAAGCCTTCGCCGGCCAACATCCTCGATCTGTATCTCGGTTCGCTGGAGGCGCTCGGTTTCGATCTCAAGCAGAACGACATCCGCTTCGTCGAGGACGACTGGGAAAACCCGACGCTCGGCGCGTGGGGGCTGGGCTGGGAGGTGTGGTTGAACGGCATGGAAGTCACGCAGTTCACCTATTTTCAGCAGGTCGGCGGTATCGACTGCAAGCCGATCACCGGCGAGATCACCTACGGGCTGGAGCGGCTGGCGATGTATCTGCAGGGCGTGGAGAACGTGTACGACCTGACCTGGACGCCGGGCGTGACTTACCGCGACGTATACCACCAGAACGAGATCGAGCAATCGACTTACAACTTCGAGCACAGCGACGTGGAATTCCTGCTCGGCGCGTTCGGCAGCCATGAGAAGCAGGCCAAACACCTGATAGAACAGCAGCTGGCGTTGCCCGCCTACGAGCAGGTGCTGAAAGCCGCACACAGCTTCAACCTGCTCGATGCGCGCGGCGCGATTTCGGTGACGGAGCGCGCCGCCTATATCGCGCGCATCCGCAACCTGGCGCGCAGCGTCGCGCAAAGCTACCTCGACAGCCGCGCGCGCCTCGGCTTTCCGATGGCGCCGAAAGCGTGGGCTGACGAAGTGCTGGCACAGATCGAAAAAAAGGTGGCATGAACATGGAAACAACCCATACCGCCATTCCGGCGCAGGCCGGAATCCAGTCCGCCAATAATTCCGCGCAGCGGACAAGATCAATTGGTTGTCCCGCTTCGCGGGTGTCATTCAATTTGCTGGATTCCGGCCTGCGCCGGAATGACGAGGTTTTAGTATGAGCAGTCAGAATCTATTGGTCGAGTTGCTCGTCGAGGAACTGCCGCCGAAGGCGCTGAAGAAACTCGGCGAGAGTTTCGCCGAGACGCTGGTTGCAAGCCTCAAGGCGCAAGGTTTGATTTCCGCCGAAAACACGGTGGCTTCTTTTGCTTCGCCGCGCCGCCTTGCGGTGCAAGTGGGCGATGTGGCCGCCAAGGCCGACGATAAAGCGGTGTCGCAGAAGCTGATGCCGGTTTCCGTTGGACTAGATGCAGCCGGCCAGGCGACGCCCGCGTTGCTGAAGAAGCTTGCCGCGCTGGGTGTGGGTGCCGAGGTCGTGCCGCAGTTGCGCCGCGAAGGCGAGGGCAAGGCGGAGTCGCTGGTCTATGACAGCAGGCAAGCCGGGGCGACGCTGGCGGAAGGCTTGCAGAAGGCTTTGGAAGATGCGCTCGCCAAACTGCCGATCCCCAAGATGATGACCTACCAGCTCGCCGACGGCTGGAGCAGCGTGCAGTTCGTGCGCCCCGCGCATGGGGTGGTCGCGCTGCATGGTGCGGAAATCGTGCCGGTTTCGGTGCTGGGTTTGCAGGCCGGGCGCAAGACGCAGGGCCACCGTTTCGAGGCGGCAAGCGCGACGCTGGAAATCCGCGATGCCGACAGTTACGAGGCGCAGATGGAAAACGAGGGCGCGGTGATCCCGTCCTTCGAGAAACGCCGTGACGAGATCGTGCACCAGTTGGCGAAGGCGGCGGTGCAGGCGGGCGGCGGGGTAAGGCCGATCGTGGACGCCGCGTTACTGGAAGAAGTGCCCGCGCTGGTCGAGCGTCCCAACGTGCTGATCGGGCAATTCGAAGCGGAATTTCTCGAGGTGCCGCAGGAATGCCTGATCCTGAC
>JAUYGW010000024.1 GCA_030690245.1 Gallionella sp.
AATAGGCAACCTGACCGACAGCGGCACGATCACCTTCACCGATGTGGACCTGACCGATGCGCACAGCATCAGCGTAACGGCTACCTCGACGACACCGCTGGGCACGCTGACCCCGAGCGTCAGCACCGACAGCACTGGCACCGGGCTAGGTGGTGTGATCAGCTGGAACTACAGCGTTCCCGCTTCTGCGGTTGAATACCTGGCTGCGGGCCAGACCAAGCTTGAAAACTTCACCGTCACGCTAAACGACGGCAATGGCAGCACAGTGGATCGCACTGTCAGCATAACCATCACCGGCACCAACGATGCGCCAGTAGCCGTGGCCGATGTTGGTGCAGTCAGTGCGAATGCTGCGCTGACAACATCCAGCCTGACAGGGGTTATTCAGGGCGCTGGTACCGACACCGATGTTGATAACAGCACCGCCTCTTTGGTCGTCAGCGGTGCCGTCGCTGGTGTTGGCGCTGTCAGCCAGAGCGCCGGGGTTGCGGTAACACTCACGGGGACGCTGGGACACCTCACGCTTGCCGCCGATGGCAGTTTCACCTACCTGGCCGACAACGCCGGTAGCCTGGCTACTGGCACCAGTGCGAACGATGTCTTCTCCTACACGGTCAAAGACCCTGGTGGTTTAATTTCCAACACCACCACGTTGACCATCAACGTTACCGCCGCCCATGTTGCCAATGATGTCGCCAACACCCTTGAAGACACACCGGTCATCACAAGTGTGCTGGCTAACGACAACTTCAGCGGTACAACCAGCATCAGCGCCGTCACCCAGGCCGCGCATGGCACGGTCACGGTCAATGGTGACAAGACCATCACCTACACGCCGGTGGCTGACTTCAATGGGCTTGACAGCTACACCTACAGCGTGACCAGCGCTGGCGTTACCGAGACGGCCACGGTCAATGTAACGGTGAGTCCGGTTGTGGACATCACAGCGGATGCCGTCACCACTGCAGAAGACACGGCTATCACCTTTAACGCCATCACTGGGGTGGGTAGTGCCGACAATTTTGAAGGTTCACCGGTTCTGACCAGCGTAACGCAGGGTCTGCATGGTGTTGTCACTTTCACCAGCACAGGCGCCCTCACCTACACCCCGGTCGCTGACTTCAATGGCACCGACAGCTTTACTTACACCGTCACCAGCCCAGCCGGGGTAACAGAGACTGCAACCGTTAATGTCACCGTCACGCCAGTGGCAGATATTGCCAATGATGTCGCCAACACCCTTGAGGACACCGCAGTCATTACCAACGTTTTAGGCAACGACAGCTTCGAAGGCACAACGACCATCAGCGCGGTCACCCAGGGCGCACATGGCACGGTCACGGTCAATGGCGACAAGACCATCACCTACACGTCAGTGGCTGATTTCAACGGTCTTGACAGCTACACCGACAGCGTGACCAGCGGTGGTATCACCGAGACTGCGACTGTGAATGTCACCGTGACCCCAGTGGCCGACATCGTTACCGATGCCGT
>JAUYGW010000029.1 GCA_030690245.1 Gallionella sp.
TGATTGAACTGGCAGGGCGAATGCGCATGCTTAATACGCTGAGCATGTTATGCGCGGCTTGATGCGAGCTATCAATCAACTCCCACAGCGCGGCATGGCCGATCGCAAGCAGCTTGCAGTCGGTAGCGGCAATGACGAATGCCGGGATATGCACGTCTCCTATGATGGACGTTTCCCCCACGCATTCCCCTTCACCGAGCATGGCGATAGGCTCGACGCCGGAATCTTTTGTCTGGATGCTCAGGCGCCCGGAAAGAATGACATAAACCACATTGTCGGCCTGGCCTGGAACCAGCAATGTTTCGCCTGAATTCAAGGTACGCAGCCTCGATTCATTTAACTTCTCGACAAGCAACTTGCCGGACACCCCCTGGAATAAGGGAGCCGTTTGCAATACTTTGAAAATTTCGGGAGAGTGAATCACGTCGTTACCTCTTTGCGGTTAATCAATCCAAAATCCGTGCGCATTGAGACGCATCAAGAATTGACCGATGATGTTCAATGAAAACCGGCCAGGCGATAATACTCGGAAGCCTTGATTTACGGCTATTCTAAATGGGTTTTGCCATGACCGGTTATTGACGCGTAAAGCCCGCCAACCTAACCGGCCACCGCTATAAGTTTTGTTCGGCCGGGAGTTGGCCTTGCTGTAAAATTCACAACATGAGCAAAACATGCACACATGAAATGGATCTGGCAGGCAGGCCGCGCAATGGCCAGCCGCAAAACGATGCGGAGGATGATGAGCCGGGAGTCTTGTTTCAGTTGCCGTCCGGCGCCAAAAATTACATCACGCCCAACGGATACCGCAAGCTGAAGGAAGAGTTGGATCATCTGTGGAAGGTGGAGCGCCCGGCATTGGTTAAAACCATTACCTGGGCCGCATCCAACGGCGACCGCTCGGAAAACGGCGATTATATTTATGGCAAGAAGCGCCTGCGCGAGATCGACCGCCGCGTGCGCTTCCTGCGCAAACGCATGGAACTGGCCGAAGTCGTCGATCCGGCGCAGCGCGGCGAGTGCGATCAAGTATTTTTCGGTGCGACCGTGACGGTTTGCGACGACAGCGGATGCGAGAACATTTACAGCATCGTCGGGGTGGATGAGGCGGATGTGGGCTCCGGCTTGATCAGCTGGGTCTCGCCACTGGCTCGAACGCTGCTCAAATTGCGCGAAGGCGAAGTGGCGGTATTGCGCACGCCGGTTGGCGTCCAGGAGCTGGAAATCTTGTCAGTGAGGTATTGCGAGCTGGGCTGATTCAATTATTCGCCGCTCTTGGTACAATCACGCCATTCAAGAAAAGATAACGACATAAGGGGTTCACCATGAAGAAGATCGAAGCGATTATCAAGCCATTCAAGCTGGATGAAGTACGTGAAGCACTTTCCGAGCTGGGAGTAAGCGGCTTGACGGTGACCGAAGTGAAAGGCTTTGGCCGCCAGAAGGGCCATACCGAGCTGTATCGCGGCGCGGAATACGTGGTGGATTTCCTGCCCAAGATCAAAGTTGAGGTGGTGATTCCTGCCGAGCTGCTCGATACGGCGGTCGAAGCGATCATCAAGGCCGCGCATACCGGCAAGATCGGCGATGGCAAGATTTTCATCTCGACAGTCGAGCAGGTCATTCGCATCCGTACCGGGGAAATCAACGAGACTGCGCTTTAAGTTCAGGCAGAATATGTGAAGTGATTTACCGGCCTGCGCGGCATGCGTATAATGCGCGCTTTGCCGGGAGCATGTTTCATGCGCATCATTCAGAAAGCACTAACCTTTGACGACGTTCTGCTCGTTCCTGCCTATTCCAATGTATTGCCGCGCGATGCCACCCTGCGCACCCAGCTTACCCGCAATATCAGCCTGAACATCCCGGTGCTTTCCGCCGCGATGGACACCGTCACGGAATCGCGCCTCGCGATTGCCCTGGCGCAAGAGGGCGGTATAGGGATCATGCATAAAAACATGCCGGCTCATGCGCAGGCCGCCCAGGTCGCCAGGGTCAAGCGCTTTGAAAGCGGCGTGGTCAAGGATCCCATCACCATCACGCCGGACATGACGGTGCGCGATGTGCTGGTTTTGACGCGCCAGCACAAGATTTCCGGTTTGCCGGTGGTGCAGGGCAAGCAGCTGGTCGGCATCGTGACCAACCGCGACCTGCGCTTCGAGAGCAACCTGGACCAGCCGATCCGGAACATCATGACGCCGCGCGAACGGCTGATTACCGTCAAGGAAAATACCAGCCTGGATGAGGCGCGCAGCCTGATGCACAAGCATCGCATCGAGCGCGTATTAGTGGTCAATGATGCATTCGAACTGTGCGGGCTGATGACGGTAAAGGACATCCTTAAATCCAGCGAACATCCGCTGGCTTGCAAGGACAGCCTCGGCCGCCTGCGTGCCGGCGCGGCGGTCGGGGTGGGCGAGGGGACGGAAGAGCGCGTCGCGTTGCTGGCCGAGGCCGGGGTGGACGTGATCGTGGTGGACACCGCGCACGGCCATTCGCAAGGCGTGCTGGATCGCGTCAAATGGGTGAAAGATAATTTCCCGCAGGTCGAGGTGATCGGCGGCAACATCGCCACCGGCGGGGCGGCGCAGGCGCTGCTGGATCACGGCGCGGACGGCGTGAAAGTCGGCATCGGCCCCGGTTCAATCTGCACCACGCGCATCGTCGCGGGTGTGGGTGTACCGCAGATCGCCGCAATCCAGAATGTCGCAAAGGTCTTGCAAGGCACCGGCGTTCCGCTGATCGCCGACGGCGGCATCCGTTATTCCGGCGACATCGCCAAGGCGATCGCAGCGGGCGCACATGCCGTGATGCTCGGCGGATTGTTCGCCGGAACCGAGGAAGCGCCGGGCGAGATCGAGCTATTTCAGGGGCGTTCCTACAAATCCTATCGCGGCATGGGCAGCCTCGGCGCGATGCAGCAGGGCTCCAGCGACCGCTACTTTCAGGAAGGCGAAAGCAATCAGGACAAGCTGGTGCCGGAAGGCGTCGAGGGCCGCGTGGCTTACAAAGGCAGCGTGCTGGCGGTGATCCATCAACTGATGGGCGGGCTGCGCGCCAGCATGGGTTATCTCGGTTGCGCCGACATTGCCACGATGCACACCAAGGCCGAATTTGTCGAAATTACCTCTTCCGGTATCCGTGAGTCGCATGTGCATGACGTGCAGATCACCAAGGAAGCGCCGAATTACCACATTGACTAGGAGCGAGGATTGAGGATTGTGGATTGAGTGAAACCACTCTCGATCCTCGATCCTCGATCCTCATAGCTATGCATAAGAAAATCCTCATCCTCGATTTCGGTTCACAGTACACCCAACTGATCGCGCGCCGCGTGCGTGAATCAAACGTCTATTGCGAACTGCATCCCTGGGACATGACGGCAGAAGACATCCGCGCCTTCAATCCGGCAGGCATCATCCTTTCAGGCGGGCCGAATTCCGTTTATGAGGAAGAGACGCCCAAGGCACCGCAAATCGTGTTCGATCTGGGCGTGCCGGTGCTGGGCATCTGCTACGGCATGCAGACCATGGCGGCGCAACTGGGCGGCGCGGTGGAAAACGGGCTGGTGCGCGAATTCGGCTACGCGGAAATCCGCGCTCAGGGGCATTCTGCGTTGCTGCGCGACATTCAGGATCGCGCCAATAGCGAAGGCCACGGCCTGATCGACGTGTGGATGAGCCACGGCGACAAGGTGACGGCGCTGCCGCCGGGTTTCTCGGTGATCGCCAGCAACCCCGCCACGCCCATCGCCGGCATGGCGGACGAAACACGGCGTTTTTACGCGCTGCAATTCCATCCCGAAGTGACCCATACCCGGCAAGGCAAGGCGATGCTCGGCCGTTTTGTGCACGACATCTGCGGCTGCGCGCAGGACTGGAACATGCCGGACTATATCGGCGAAGCGGTGGAAAAGATTCGCGCCCACGTCGGCAGCGACGAAGTGATCCTGGGACTGTCCGGCGGGGTGGATTCCTCGGTGGCGGCGGCGCTGGTTCATCGCGCCATCGGCGACCAGTTGACCTGCGTGTTCGTGGACAACGGCCTGTTGCGCCTGAACGAAGCGGCGCAGGTGATGGAGACCTTTGCCAAGCATTTGCATATGAAGGTGATCCACGTCGATGCCAGCGCGGAGTTTTTGCAGCATCTGACCGGTGTGACCGACCCGGAGAAGAAGCGCAAAATCATCGGGCGCGAGTTTGTCGAAGTGTTCCAGCGCGAAGCCAAGAAACTGCCGCAGGCCAAGTGGCTGGCGCAGGGCACCATCTACCCGGACGTGATCGAATCCGCCGGCGCGAAGACCAAGAAGGCGCATGCCATCAAATCGCACCACAACGTCGGCGGCCTGCCGGAAAGTTTGCACCTCAAACTGCTGGAGCCGTTGCGCGAACTGTTCAAGGACGAAGTGCGCGAGCTGGGCGTCGCATTGGGTCTGGCGCACGGCATGGTATACCGCCACCCGTTCCCCGGCCCCGGCCTGGGCGTGCGCATCCTCGGCGAAGTGAAACGCGAGTATGCCGAGTTGCTGCGCCGCGCCGATGCGATTTTTATCGAAGAACTGCACGCGACCAGGGATGAAGAAGGCAAGTCCTGGTACGAAAAAACCTCGCAAGCCTTCACCGTATTCCTGCCGGTCAAGAGCGTCGGCGTGATGGGCGATGGACGCACCTACGAATGGGTGGTGGCCTTGCGTGCGGTGCAGACGCAGGACTTCATGACCGCGCACTGGGCGGAACTGCCTTACTCGTTGCTGGGCAAGGTCTCCAACCGCATCATCAACGAAGTGCGCGGTATCAACCGCGTGGTGTACGATATCTCCGGCAAGCCGCCCGCCACGATTGAGTGGGAATGATTTTGCGTCTGGCAGCGTAGCGCAGCGACTGGTAGCGCATAAACGAAAAGCCCTGTATTTACAGGGCTTTTCTGCTTTATGTCTGGCAAATTCCGGCAATGACAAGTAGTGGCAAGCAAGTTTTTTTCATGGTTCTATCGATGGTACAATCTTCCAAAATACCATTCACTCATCGTAATGCCATTGCAAAAAATATGGTTAGACAATGGTATCAAATATGAACAAGTTCAATAAACACGCGTGTTGTAGCGATTTTTATTAGCTTTCATAATCATGGTATCAAATCGCCGGGGGAAGTATGCTGACAGATACAAAATTACGGAATCTCAAGCCTGAAGCCAAGGCGTACAAAGTCAGTGACCGTGATGGTCTATATGTCACCGTCTTGACTACAGGTACGGTATCGTTCCGCTATAACTACAGCATCAACGGACGGCAAGAGACGCTGGTGATCGGGCGTTATGGTGCTGGGGGCCTGACACTGAAGGAAGCCAGAGAGAAGCTTTCATTGGCGAAAAAGGAGCTTGTTGCCGGCAAGTCGCCATCCAGAACCAAGGCGAGAGAAAAGCAAAAGTCCAAGGATGCAGATTCCTTTGGTGAGTGGGCGGAACTATGGTTGAAGAATCACCAGATGGCCGATTCAACCCGAGACATGCGGCGATCAGTCTATGAGCGCGATCTCAAGGAGCCGTTTGGCAAGCTCAAGATGGGTGAAATATCCCATGAGGATTTGCGTGCTTTGTGTGACAAGATCGTAGCCAGAGGCGCACCGGCCACGGCGGTCCATGCCAGAGAGGTGTTGCAGTTGGTATATCGCTATGCGATGGAGAAAGGGCATAAGCATGACAATCCGGCCGACTTGGTGCGGCCAACGTCTATCGCAAGATTTCAACCCAAGGATCGGTCACTATCGCCAGAAGAGATCGGGGTGATGTATCAGTATCTGGAGTACGTTTCTACCGCACCTACGATCAGGCTTGCGGTAAA
>JAUYGW010000046.1 GCA_030690245.1 Gallionella sp.
CCCAGAGGTTCGCTGATGATCTTGTCCACCAGCCCCAGCGTCTTCAGGCGTGTCGCGGTGATCCCCAAAGTCTCAGCGGCATCCGGCGCCTTTTCCGCGCTTTTCCACAGGATCGAGGCACAGCCTTCCGGCGAGATCACCGAATAGGTGCTGTATTGCAGCATCAGCAATGCGTCGCCCACCGCGATCGCCAGCGCGCCGCCGGAACCGCCCTCGCCAATCACGGTGCAGATGATCGGCACGCGCAACTCGGTCATCTCGTACAGGTTGCGCCCGATCGCCTCGGATTGACCGCGCTCTTCCGCACCCACGCCGGGATAGGCGCCGGGCGTGTCGATGAAAGTCATGATGGGAATGCCGAATTTTTCCGCCAGGCGCATCAGGCGCAACGCCTTGCGATAGCCCTCGGGGCGCGGCATGCCGAAATTGCGCACGATTTTTTCCTTGGTGTCGCGGCCCTTCTGGTGGCCGATCACCATCACGCTCTGCCCGTTGAAACGCGCCAGGCCGCCCACGATGGCCTTGTCGTCGCCGAATGCGCGGTCGCCGTGCAGCTCCTCGAAGTCGGTGAACAGGTGCTTGATGTAATCCAGCGTGTAAGGGCGCTGCGGATGGCGCGACACCTGCGATATCTGCCAGGGCGAAAGCTTGGCATAAATATCTTTGGTCAGTGCTTCGCTTTTCCTGGACAGGCGAGAGATTTCATCCGCGATGTCGAGCGCCGAATCGTCCTGCACATAGCGCAGCTGATCGATCTTGTCTTCCAGTTCGGCGATGGGGCTTTCAAAATCCAGAAATGATACTTTCATGTTTATTTCCTAACTGTCATGGCGGGATGACAAACCTGGCATCCTCGCCCCCTCTCCCCAGCCCTCTGATAAAACTACTAGCCATTCGACTAGGCGGCGAAGCCGCCAAATCGCTGGTTATCCCGCAAGCGGGCGAGGGAGCTATCGAGAAAGGTAATTTTCAATCCCGGCGATGATACTACAAACCGAAGAATCGCTTAACGGTCGCCAGCACCTCGCCGTGCTGATGATGAATTACTTTATGCTTCGCCTCCTCATCCAGATTTTGCAGCGCGCTGTCCAGTTGCATGCGGCGCGCCACCAATACATGCGACACCTCCTCGGCGATACCGGGGCGCGCCAGCAGGATTTCCTCGAAGGCCTCCTTGTCGAGGCGGTAGCATTCCACATCGGTCCTGGCGATGACCGAAGCCACGCGCGGCGACCCGGTCATCAGGCTCATCTCGCCGAAAAAAGCCCCGTTGGAGAGCACGTTCAGGATGCGCTTCTCGCCGCCGGCCCCCTCCAGATACACCTCCGCCTCGCCGCTGATGATGATGAACAGCCAGTGCTGCGCGGGCGTGCCCTGCTTGGCGATGACGTTGCCCTTGGCAAACGGCGCATATTTCAAGCGTTCCGCCAGCTTGCGCAACTCAGCGTCCGTCATCTGCGCAAACAGCTCGACACGTTTGAGCGTCTTGACGCGGCGCAGCAATTCGCGCTGGTGCAGCGATTCTTCGTATTTCTCGCTTTCCTTGATGTAATGGACGTTGTGCTCTTCCACGGTAAGCTTGATGCCGGCGCGCTCCAGCGCGGTATAGACATGCCAGCGCACCGCGGCGTCGGTGGCATCGTCCGCCGCCAGGTCGGTCAGCCAGTAACGTAGCGCGTAGCGCGCGCAGCCCTTATCCATTTCCATCAGCACGCAACTGGGCTGGGGATTCTTGGACACATTATTGATTTCCGCCTGCAGGATGGCATTTTCTATCGCGCTGATCACCCGCGTCGGCGTCACGCCCAGATGGACGTTGAACCACACCCAGCGGCGCCATTGCACCGGCTGATCGGTGCGCCGCCCCAGCACCAGAAATTTGTTCTTCATCAACTGGCTGTTGGGAAACACCACGGTTTCCCAGTTGCGCGTTTCGACCAGCGTGGAGCGCCAGCGGATGTCCACCACGCGGCCGGAGATGTCGTCCACCTTGATCCAGTCGCCGATCTCGATGGAATTGTCCAGCTGCAAGGCCAAGCCGCCGAGAATGTTGCCCAGCGTATCCTGCATCGCGAACGCCACTACGGCGGTGATCATCGCCGAGGTCGCGACGATGCTGCCCAGATCCAGCCCGGCATAGCGCAGCCGCACCAGCCCCCACGCGATGTAGCCGATGATGACGAAGATGTCTTCGGCGATGCGCGGCGGCGTGATGCGCATCTGCGGCAGGATGATGCGGAACACCAGCAGCCCCCACAGGCGGATCACCGCAATGCCGGCCCCGATCAATCCGGCTTCGTGCAATACCGCGGCGGCGGAGAAAAATTGCAGCGCATGAGTCAGGCTGCTGACGAATTGCAGCGCCAGGCACGCAAAGAAGAAAGTCAGCGTGTTCAGGATGCTTTTGCGCTCTTCCTTCAGAAAACGGAACAACAGGAATGCCACACACAGGGTCACCACCAGCACCGGCCACGACTCCTCGCGCCAGAAAAACTGCATTACGGTATTCCAGAAAGGCATATTTCTCCTTAAAACCGTAGTTGAACCACGAAGGGCACGGAGAGCGCGAAGAAAAACAATGCGCTGCGCAAAAAACGAGAATCACCCTGCCGGTGGACAACCAATATCATGCAACCCCATGAGAAATCTTCGTGATCTCAGTGTTCTTCGTGGTGAGATGCTTTTTCCAAGCTTGTTTCTTTTGATCGGACAGCGGCATTCTACACCACCGAATATTGGGACAGGCTCTTAGCGCGCCGCCAGAATGCCCAGGCATCGGCGCGGGTCAACAGCAGGTGCCGGGCGTGCTCCCCGCCCAGAATATCCACCTGCAACTGTGAGATTTTTCCGGCGCGCAACGCCCGCCATAACGGCTGCGCATAGCCTGTCTCGAACTCCTGCAACGCGGCGCGCCACGCATCCAGATCGCCGCGCCGCAAGGCTGAACGCAAGCCTGTCCAGACCAGCAATTGCCGGCCGCCATTTTCCTCATCGCGCCATTGCTCCGGCCAGCTTGAAAACGGAATCCCCGCAGCCGAGGCGAACATCCCGGCCAGCGCTTCATCCGAACCGACGCTGGCACAAGTTTTTTGCAGCGGCGCATTCACCCCACCGCCCCATAGCCACAGACTGTTGACCGGCAACTCGCCGCGCGCCTCGCGGGCTTCATTCACAGGATGCGCAAACAGCAGCATCTGGATCTCGTTGAACACCCGATGCCAGCGCGTCGCCTCTTTACCCTTGGGCAGCAGGCCGCGCACGTTGCGCCCGGCAGCCTGCGACAACGGCACGGTTTCGATGCCCGGCACTTGGTCGAGCCGCATATACCAGCGCTGTGGATGCGGCGCGAAAAACTCCATGCCCTGCCCGGCGAAGTGTTCGTTCAGGGCGGCGCACAGCTGCGCGGCCTCGCCCGCATTGACTCCTACCTCCGGCAGCAACACCAATTGATCGCGCTGCAACCGCAAATGCACCGGGTCGGCGCGCAGCCAGCAACCCTCGCCGATCCCGTCAAACGCGGCGGAGATAGGTGCAACCGGCGCGTCCGGCTGGCAGGGCAAGCCGAATAATTCGCACAGATGATTTTCCAGGGAAGCGCCAACCCCACCCGTTCGCCCTGAGCCTGTCGAAGGGGTCGCCCCTGCCGAAGCGCCCCGCGCCAGCATCTTTTCCAATGCAGGCAAGCGCAAATCCGCGCAAACCCCGGCGGCAATATCCGCCGGCAGGAACAAATCGCAAACTACCAAATGAACTTTTCTCATGGCGGCGAGTTTAGCATTTGCGGCAACGAGGGCCATCCAATGTTCCATCGCAAATTGCGCGGCACGTCCGCCCCGGGGTATCCTCGCCGCTCAGGCGCGGAAATAAAGAAAGCCCAGCAGGTTTCCCCACTGGGCTTTCGGATACAGACTCAGCCTTTCGGCTTCATCTTTATCCCATATAGTTCATTAGATCTTGAGGTATTGCAAAATCAATGGGTTGTAGGTCGGGTTTTAACCCGACATGTCGGGCTGAAGCCCGACCTACACCCCCAATGGATTATCCGGGTTTATTGTAGCAACGGTTCTCACCCCGGATGAACTACTACAACGGCTTCATTATCATTGTTCTGAGGTTGTTTTTCATGGGCCCCCTTGGTTCCATTTCATTCGATCGGGCATTTTCAGGTCGGGGAAGTTTAACAATTGCCTTTCTCGTTTGTCCTTTCTCCCGCTTGCGGGAGAGAGTTAGAGAGAGGGTATGCTTTCATCCAGACATAACCAGCGTCGGGTCAAAACCCGACCTGCAGATTATTTTCATTTTGCAGCCGCCTTGCCGTCCAGAATCTCGACACGGTTCCTGCCCTGCTCCTTCGCCCGGTAGAGCGCATCATCTACCCTCTTCATCAGCGAATTCAGATCATCCTGTGGTTCGAACGAGACAACCCCGAAGCTGACAGTCAGCTTGCCAACCTTGTTGAAGCGATGCCCCGCGATTGCCAGCCGCAGTTTCTCGGACGCATTCCTGGCGGCCTGCATGTCCGATGCCGGCATCAACACCATGAATTCTTCCCCGCCCCAGCGCCCCACCACATCAACGGTGCGGATGTTTTCTTTCACCAGCCCGGTGACGGCCTGCAACACATCGTCGCCCACATCGTGGCCGAAGGTATCGTTCACGCGCTTGAAGTAATCAAGGTCATACATCGCCAGCGACAGGGGCGCACTATATCTTTTTGCGCGATCCAATTCTCTCGCCAGGATTGCGGTGAACTCGCGGCGGTTGGCGATGCCGGTGAGGCTGTCGGTGGTGGCGAGCAGGTGGATTTCCTTTTCAGCCATTTTGCGTTTAGTAATATCCAGAACATAGATACGGATGAGATCGAGTTCCGTGATGTAATGCGTATGCAGTTCATAAGTGGCCTGCCCAATCTCGACTTCACGGGCTACGTCTGTCAGTTGCTTGCTTTGCCGAAGCTCGCTAAATCCTGACAACCCATTCAATAGCGGGTGCGACCACGCCTTCGAGTCAAGGTCTGGCGAGCTCGTGTTGGGGAACAGCTTCTCGGCTGCCGGATTGGCATAGGTCACCTCGCCGGAGGAGTTAACCTCGATCACCGGGATCGGGTTCAAGCGGGGAAAAGACGCCAAACGGAGTATTTCCTCCTGCGACTGCTGGCGCTCGACACCATGCTGGATGTTCCGTAACAGGTCGTCCATCTGGTAGGGTTTTAGCAGATAGGAGTACGCTCCCTGCTTAGTGGCTTCGATAGCGGTATCCATCGAAGCGTTCCCGGTCAGGATGATCGCCTCCGTCAGCGGCGAGTTTGCCTTGATGCGCACCATCACTTCGAGGCCGGGCATGTCCGGCAGCATCAGGTCGATCAGCGCCAGGCTGAACGTTTCCCGTTCCGCCGCCGCAATAGCCTCTGCCCCGTTTGCGGCGATAGCTATTTCATAGCCCTTGATCCTCAGAATGTCGGAGAGCGTCTTCCTGAGATTCGGGTCGTCGTCCACCACCAGGATTTTTGTTTTCTGTTTCATGCTGCCGCCACCATATTCTTTAATTTCTCGACCCGGATTTTCTCGATCAACTCGAACAAGTCATCCGTTTCAAACGGCTTGTACAGGCAAGTATAGGCGCCGTTCCTGCGCCCCTGCTCGATCGAATCTCCCATTTCCTCGCGGTAGCCGGTCATCAGCACCACCGGCTTGCCTGGGTATTTTGCCCGGATATCCTTCAGCACATCCACGCCGTTCACCGCCCCCAGCTTGAGGTCGAGGACGACGGCGAGCTTGTAGTTTTTTTCCAGATGGCCCAGCACTTTCTGCGGCTCGCTTTCCGTTTCAACATGGAAGCCCCGCAGGGTCAAAATATCCTTCAGCGTCTTGCAGAACATCGGGTCGTCGTCCACCACCAGGATGCTCTCTTCCTTGTTCAGCAGCGAAATGAAGGAAAGCACCATGGGAAAGTTGAGCGGTTTGCCCAGCACGGCATAAGCCCCGGCCTCCATGGCGTCTTCCACAACATCGCCGGTGGCATAGGCGCTGACCAGAATCACCGGCAACGCAGGAACGATTTCCTGCATGCGTTTCAGCGCCTCGACACCGCTGATGCCGGTCATCTTGATGTCCATCAGCACGCAATCCGGCGCATCGCTCCTGACCTTCTCCACGCCTTCCTCGCCCGAGTAAGCGGCGATGGGCTCGTGACCCTTTATTTTCAGGATGTCACAAGTCGTTTTAACGATCCGGCGGTCATCGTCCACCACGAGGATTTTCATTGTTGCCTCCTGTTCTTTTTGTTGTTAAAAGGTAACTCGGCCTGCCTGTAACGGTTATTCGCAGGTCGGGATTTATCCCGACACCGTAAAACCGTCGGGATAAAAACCCGACCTACAATCCTGCACATGGCAACGTAACCGTAAACGTACTACCCTTGCCCGGCGCGCTTTCCGCCTTCACGCTGCCGCCGTTGACCTGCGTAAGGTTCTTCACTACCGCCAACCCCAGCCCGACACGCCGCGCCTTGGTGGTGAACAGCGGCTGGAACAGCTTGGCCTGCTGCTCCGGTGCGATGCCGCAACCGCTGTCTTGGATGCTGACCGTTACGGTTTTTGCCACAGAATTTTCGCCTGCAATTATTTTCAGCTCGCCGCCTTCCGGCATGGCTTCCACGGCGTTGGCAATCAGGTTCCAGAACACCTGATGCAGATGCATCGGGTCGGCGCGGACGAGGGGGAGCGTTTGCGGGATATCCATCTTGATGATGACGGAAGCCGGAATGTCGCACTTGCGCAGTGCCTGCCCGATCACTTCCGCCATCTCGACCGTTCCCGGGCGCGGCGGCTTGGTGCGCACCGCGTCCAGCAGATCGGACACGATGCGCTCGGCATCCGCGATCTCGCTCTTGATGATGCCGAGATATTCCTTGGTAGTTTCGTCCGCATCGGTGAGCACGGCCTGCAAAAAATACACCGCGTTGTTCATAACGCCCAGCGGGTTGCGCAGTTCGTGCCCCACGGTATCCGCCACTTGGCCGAGCAATGCCAGCTTCTCCCTGCGCACCAGCTCATCCTGAGCCTTGCGTAACGCATCCTCCGCTTCCCTGCGCTCTGCGGCCCAATTGCGCGCGGACCTGACGGCAAAAAACCAGGCCGCCAACAATGCCAGAACCCCTATGGCGCTTGCGGTCGCTAAACGGAGAGACATGGAGTGAAGATGGCGGGTCTCTTTTTCAATCAGGCCATTTGCCGCATTAACGGTTTTCTCCATGCCGCCCGCGTAAACCTTTTTCAATCGCATGTATTCATCGCCTGTCAGCAGCGCCGTCGCTTCCTGCCGTCTGCCCTGATGCGCCAAAGCGAAAGCCTGCCGTTCAATTTTCACCAGCGCCAGGTTCGCTTCATCCGTCTCATTTACAAACCGTGCTATATCCGCTTGCGGGAGCACGGCTCTTACCTCGTTGATCTCCGTCGTCAGTTGCGGATCGAACTGGTCATATCTTTTTTCGTAGCTGAAATCCCCTGTTCCCGCAGCCATGCGAGCCGACATGGTCAGCACCTCGTCGAGCAGCATGATGCGCCCGACATCTTCGGTAAGTGCTATATGCTTCTTCGACATTTCTTCGGCGCGTTTATGCATCTGCCACGACTGCCATCCGCTAAAAATGGAGGTCAATATGCTGATCACAAATGCAGCCGCGAACAGCCGTAGCGGAAAGCCTTCCTTGCCTGAGAGACGTTGCTGAATTGGTATGATGCTGTTCATATCAAATATTCCCGCGGTCGGGTTTTAACCCGACGCTTTTCCTGTAAACCGTGAACCCCGTCGGGTTAAAACC
>JAUYGW010000047.1 GCA_030690245.1 Gallionella sp.
TTCAGCACGCGCTCGACCAATACCTCGATCTTGCCGCCGCTATCCTTGCTGCCGAACAACCGTGCCTTGATCACACGCGTATCGTTCAGCACCAGCACATCGCCCGGCCCGACCAACTGCAACAAATCGGCAAAACGGCAATCTTCCAGCGCGCCATCGTGCGCATACAGCAAGCGGCTGGCACCGCGCCGCTCGGGCGGGTGCTGCGCGATCAGCCGTTCCGGCAGGGCAAAATCAAATTTATCGGTACGCATGAACAACGGCGGAATTTTACAAAGGCAGGATTGTAGTTGATGTGACGCGCCGCTTCATGGATAATGCGCGCCTCTTTAGCCGGGGTGATGGAACTGGTAGACGTGCCGGACTCAAAATCCGGTGCCGCAAGGCGTGGGGGTTCGAGTCCCCCCCCCGGCACCAACAAAAGCAAGAAGGCAGGGTTTCCTGCCTTTTTTCTTTGGCCTTTTTCTTTTTGGCCTTTTTTCTTTGGCCTTATTTTATTTCGGGGATCGGCACATGATCTGGAAACCGAACGTCACCGTCGCCGCCGTCATCGAGCGCGATGAAAAATTTCTGCTGGTCGAGGAAGAAACCTCACAAGGGGTACGCTTCAACCAGCCTGCCGGGCATCTCGAAGCCGACGAATCATTGCTGGCTGCCGTGGCACGCGAAGCGCTGGAAGAGTCGGCATATTCCTTCACCCCGCAGCATCTGCTCGGCATCTACCACTGGCATGCGCCGGAATCTAACACGACCTACCTGCGCTTCGCCTTCACCGGCACCATCACCGGGCATGATGCGGCCCGCAAACTGGACACCGGCATCCTGCAAGCCGTGTGGCTGACGCCCGATGAAATCCGCGCTGCCCAGGAACGGCATCGCAGCCCGCTGGTTCTGCGCTGCATCGAAGATTACCTCGCCGGCAAACGCTACCCGCTCGATCTGCTGGTTCACTATGAGTAATGTGCAAGCTCGTTCCCCTCTCCCCAACCCTCTGGGTGAAACAACTAGCCATTCGACTAGGCTGCAAGAGACCGCAGCCAAGTCGCTGGTTATCCCACAAGCGGGCGAGGGAGCGAACGTGAAAACGAGGCCAAAGGCCGAAGTTTCGAGGAACGGCCAAAGCATTCGTAAGCCCCGCGTAGTCGTTGGCATGTCCGGCGGCGTCGATTCCTCGGTTGCCGCGCTGCTGCTCAAGCAGCAGGGCTATGAGGTGATCGGCCTGTTCATGAAAAACTGGGAAGGCGACGACAGCGATGAATACTGCTCGTCGCGCCAG
>JAUYGW010000050.1 GCA_030690245.1 Gallionella sp.
CGGCTACGTGTATTACGTGTCGCTGAAGGGCGTGACCGGCGCGGGCCATCTGGATCTGGATGCGATCGCACAAAAAATCCCGCAACTGCGCCAGCATATTAATCTGCCCATCGGCGTCGGCTTCGGTATCCGCGATGCCGCGACCGCGCTGGCGGTGGCGAAGCTGTGCGACGGTGTGGTGGTCGGCAGCCGCATCGTGCAGGAAATCGAAGACTCGACCGAACAGAATGTCGTCGCCAATGTGGGCAAGCTGGCCAAGGAATTGAGACAGGCCGTCGATCAGGCCTGAAGCCCTCTTCCCCAACCCCTCTCCCGCAAGCGGGAGAGGGTGGCCGAAGGCCGGGAGAGGGATGTGAAAAAAGCTGTGTACTGTCGAGTAAACAGGTGAAAAAGGAAATACTATGAGCTGGTTCCAGAAATTATTGCCGCCCAAGATCAAACGCCGCGAAGGCGATGCGAAGAAAAACGTGCCGGAGGGCCTGTGGCACAAGTGCCCGTCCTGCCAGGCGGTGCTGTACCACTCCGACCTGGAAAAGAACCAGAGCGTCTGCCCGAAGTGCAGCCATCACCATCGCATCAATGCGCGCACCCGGTTGGATTTGCTGCTGGACGGCGAGGGCCGCTTCGAGATCGGCGCGGAAATCCTGCCGATCGACACCCTCAAATTCAAGGACAGCCGGAAGTATTCGGAACGCCTGATCGCATCCAAGAAAAGCACCGATGAAGACGACGCGCTGGTGGTGATGCAGGGCAGCATCCATGCGGTTCCGGTGGTGGTCGCCGCATTCGAATTCGACTTCATGGGCGGCTCGATGGGTTCGGTGGTCGGCGAGCGTTTCGTGCGCGGCGTGCAGGTCGCGCTGGAGCAGAAATGCCCGTTCATCTGCTTCGCCGCCAGCGGCGGTGCGCGCATGCAGGAAGGCCTGTTGTCGCTGATGCAGATGGCCAAGACCTGCGCCGCGCTCACGCA
Organism: Gallionella sp.; assembly: GCA_030690245.1. Classification (GTDB taxonomy): domain Bacteria; phylum Pseudomonadota; class Gammaproteobacteria; order Burkholderiales; family Gallionellaceae; genus Gallionella. Next base: position 971 of record JAUYGW010000050.1, read on the forward strand.
ACTCAGCCAGGAAAAGCTGCCGTTTATCTCGGTGCTGACCGACCCGACCATGGGCGGCGTATCCGCGAGCTTCGCCTTCATGGGCGACGTGGTGATCGCCGAACCCGGCGCACTGATCGGCTTCGCCGGCGCACGCGTGATCCAGCAGACGGTGCGCGAAACCCTGCCGGAAGGTTTCCAGCGCGCGGAGTTTTTGCTCGAACACGGTGCGGTGGACATGATCATCGACCGGCGCGAGATGAAGAATCAACTGACGACGCTGATTACCTTGCTGAC
>JAUYGW010000063.1 GCA_030690245.1 Gallionella sp.
CAACTTGGAAAATGTAATTGAGCCACGGATGAACACGGATTTACACAGATGTTTTGTCCGTGTTTATCCGTGTAAATCTGTGGCTAACTGAAGTTTTTAATCAGGATTACCCAGCACACAAGCTGCAAACGACCCTATGCCAATCTCAACCCTGACTCCCGCCGAGCTGCGCCTCACCGTCGATCCCGCTACGCTCGGCTTCGAAGACACCTCCGAATTGCTGGAGCATGCGCTGCCGTGGATCGGGCAGGAGCGCGCGGAGATTGCCGCCCGCTTCGGCCTCGGGATGAACCAGCCGGATTACAACCTGTTCGTGCTGGGTGAGGTCGGCAGTGGCCGCTCTTCGCTGCTGAAGCTGGCGATGCAGACGGCGGCCGCAAGCCGGGCGACGCCGCCCGACTTGTGCTATCTGCACAACTTCGATACGCCGGAACGCCCGCGCGCGCTGCGCCTGCCTGCCGGGCAGGGACGCCTGCTGCGCCAGCTCATGGCGCAAATGATGAAATCGCTGCAAACGGAAATCCCCCAGCATCTGGACGGACAGGACTTCAAGGCCGAAAGCGGGCGCATCGAAAAATCCTACAAGGAGGAAGAAGCCAAGGCCTACGCCGAGCTCGAGGCCTTTGCCGAAGCCCGCAATTTCACGATGCACCGCGAATCCGGGCACCTGCTGTTCACATTGCGCGGCAAGAAAGGCCACGCGCTGACCGAGGATGAAGTGCTAACAATGCCGAAGGAACGCCGCACCGAAATCGCGCTGGCCGAGCAGGAACTGCGTGCCGAGATCAGCCGTTATTTCGAGAAAATCCGACCGATGGAACGGGTGATGAACGAGGCGCTGGCGGCATTGCGCCGCCAGGTGGTGAAGCCGCTGCTGGATCGCGAATTGCAGGAAATCCGCGTCGGATTGAAGAAGCAGATCAAGGATTCCGTCAAGCTTGGCGCCTATCTGGATCGGGTCGTGCACGACGTGCTCGACAACCTGGAACTGTTCAAGATTGCCGATACCGATGATGATATTCGCCAGGAAGTATTGGGCAAAGTGCTGTCCCGCTACCGGGTCAACCTGGTGGTGGACAACGGCGGACTGGAAGGCACGCCGGTGATCGTCGAAGACAATCCGTTGTTCCGCTCGCTGTTCGGCAGCATCGAATACCAGACCGAGAACGATGTGCTGATGACCGATTTTTCCCGCATCCGCGCCGGCAGCCTGCACAAAGCGCATGGCGGTTTCCTGCTGCTGCATCTGCGCGACCTGCTGGCCGACGGCCTGGTGTGGGAAAAACTGCGGCGCGTGCTGCGCAGCGGCAGGTTGCAGATCGAGGAACCGGGCACGGCGTTTACGCCGATCGCGGCGGTCTCGCTCGAACCCGAGGCGGTGGATGTCGATGTCAAGATCGTGCTGATCGGTTCGCGCGAACTGTATTACGAGTTGCAGGAGGAAGACCCGGAGTTCGCGCGCCGCTTCCGCGTCAAGGTGGACTTTGCCGAAAGCTTTTCGGCCAGCGCCGATACCCGCCGCGCCTCGGCCATCTTCGTCGCCCACACCTGCCGCAAACTGGGGCTGCCACATTTTTCCGCTGCCGCCGTAGCGCGCCTGCTGGAAGACGGGCACCGCGAGGCGGACGACCAGTCGCGCCAAAGCGCGATCTTCGCCCGCGCCGAGGCACTGGTGGTGGAAAGCGCCGCTTTATGCAGCGCCCGCAGCGGCAAACTGGTCGAAGCGGCAGATGTGGAAGCGGCGCTGGCCGCGCGTACCCTGCGCCACGATTACCCCGACCAGCGCCTGCGCGAATCCATCGCCGAGGGCGATCTGCTGATTTCACTGCATGGCGAAAAAATCGGCCAGATCAACGGCCTGACCCAGGTAGACCTGGGCGATTACCGTTTCGGCTTCCCGGTGCGCGTCACGGCGCGCACCTATGCCGGCGAGGATGGCCTGCTCAACGTCGAACGCGAAGTGGAAATGTCCGGGCCGATCCACGACAAGGGCGTGCTGATCCTGCACAACTACCTGTCCGCGCTGTTCGCCCATAACGCGCCGCTCGCGCTTAACGCGTCCATCGTGTTCGAACAGGAATACAGCGGCGTGGAAGGCGACTCGGCTTCCTGCGCCGAGCTGTATGCGTTGCTCTCGTCGCTATCGGGGCTGCCGCTCAAGCAGGGTATCGCGGTGACCGGCGCGGTCAATCAGCACGGAGAATTATTACCCGTGGGCGGACTCAACGAAAAGATCGAGGGTTACTTCCGCATCTGCGCAACCGTCGGGCTGGACGGCAGCCAGGGCGTGCTGATCCCGCAGCGCAACCGCCGCCACCTGATGCTGGAGCGCAAGGTCGCCGAGGCCGTCGCCCAGGGCTTGTTCCATATCTACACGGCGGAGCATGCCAGCGAAGGCCTGGAGCTGCTCACCGGCTTGCCGGCAGGCATCGCAAACGATGCGGGCAACTACCCGCGCGACAGCGTGCTGGGCCACGCCCAGAGAACCCTGACGGCCTACCGCCGCGCCTGCCAGGCGTCGGAACACACCAAGACTGAGCGCAAGCGCTTGCACAAATAACCGTGCGAAAACCAACCCGAATACTCTGCTCCACTGCAAATTCAAAACAGGTATAGAATCAAATCAGCTTGGCCCGTGCTTCAAACAGGAAAGGCGAGGAGATGACTATTTATCAACGCATTCTGGTTCCGATCGACGGCAGCGCGACTTCCGAACGGTCATTGCAGGAGGCCATCAGGCTGGCGGACGGCAAGGCTCGGTTACGCGTGATTTATGTGCTTGAGGAAATCTTGCCGCTTAATGCCGAGGACTATACCTATATCGATTATGCCGCCCTGCAGGAAACCGTGCGGTATGCCGGAGAGCGGGTTCTTGCGCAGGCTGCGGCAAAAGCCCAACCGTCAGGCATGACAGCAGAAACCGCGCTGCTTGAAGCGAGTGGAGAGCACATTGCCAGCGTGATCAAGGATGATGCCCAGCATTGGCAGGCTGACCTGATCGTGATCGGCACGCACGGGCGCTCCGGTTTAAGCCGTTTGTTGTTGGGCAGCGTTGCCGAGGGCGTGGTGCGCGGCGCATCGGTTCCGGTGCTACTGGTTCGCGCCGAATAAAATACGTTCTGATCGGAGGTAATCATGTCCCCTGCTACACCCCTTCCACAAACCCCGCCCGACTATGACCAAACACGGGTGACTGAGCGGCCGGATGGTTTTTACTGGCAGGATAAGCTCGCCGACAAATTGTACGGCCCCTTCCCGACGCTGCTCGAAGCGATGCAGAACATGCAAGGCCAGGACGATACCGGCTATGAAGAAGACGAATCGCTGAAAGAGGCGGAGGCGGAAATCGGCATCGCCGGCTGGACCGACCCCGAAACCGGCCAGCCGGCGGAAAGTTTGCAGCCGCATCTCAGCGACGAATAGCCGCAGCGTGCAGGCCTGCGCGAAGAGCAGAATCAAGGGATAAAAAACATCGGCCGTTGCCTTTACGACAGCCTGACCCGCCTGTCATCGCACCGTGTTTCTTGCAGAATCTGTATCTCGCCAGCCGCATCATCTATCAGATAGAATCCACGCCGTTCTTCTCGCGCAGCCTTAACCGGCTGACCGCTCAATTATTTCCAATCACCTCCTTTTTAATCACCAAGACTCTCATGCTGCCATCCATCGAACAACGCCTCGCTACAGAAATTTCCGCCAAACCCGCCCAGGTCGCCGCCGCCGTCGCGCTGCTCGACGAGGGCGCGACTGTCCCGTTCATCGCGCGCTACCGCAAGGAGGCGACCGGCGAGCTGGACGATGTGCAGCTGCGGCTGCTCGAAGAGCGCCTGCGCTACCTGCGCGAACTGGAGGAACGGCGCGCGGCGATCATCGCGTCGATCAACGAACAGAACAAGATGACGCCGGAGCTGCTGGATGCGATCAGCCATGCCGAAGACAAGACCCGCCTGGAAGACCTGTACCTGCCGTACAAGCCGAAACGCCGCACCAAGGCGCAGATCGCGCTGGAGGCCGGGCTGTTGCCGCTGGCCGATGCGCTGCTGGCCGACGCTATGCTCAACCCCGAGGAAGAGGCGGGCAAATACCTGAAGCCTGCCTTCACCTCCGAGCAGGGCGACAACCCCGGCGTGCCCGACACCAAGGCGGCGCTGGACGGTGCGCGCTTCATCCTGATGGAGCGCTTCGCCGAAGACGCTCCGCTGCTGCAGGACCTGCGTGACTACCTGCAAACGCATGGCGTGGTCGAGGCCAAAGTCATCGAAGGCAAGGAAGAGGCCGCCGCGAAATATGCCGATTATTTCGACTATCAGGAACCGATAGCCGCGATCCCGTCGCACCGCGCGCTGGCGCTGTTTCGCGGCCGCCGCGAGGAGCTGCTGAACGTCACGCTGCGCCTCGACAGCGAAGCGGAAAAACCCAAATGGGATGCGCCGCATAACCCCTGCGAAGCGCGTATCGCCAAGCGCTTCGGCATCTCCAACCAGAACCGCCCCGCCGACAAGTGGCTCGCGGACACAGCGCGCTGGACCTGGCGGGTGAAGAGTTTCCTGCATCTGGAGAGCGAGCTGATGGGGGTGCTGCGCGAGCGTTCCGAGACCGAGGCGATCAAGGTATTCGCGCGCAACCTGAAAGACCTGCTGCTCGCCGCGCCTGCCGGGCCGCGCGCGACGATGGGGCTGGACCCCGGCCTGCGCACCGGCGTGAAGGTCGCCGTCGTGGATGCGACCGGCAAAGTGCTGGACACCGCCGTGATCTATCCGCACCAGCCCAGGAACGACTGGGACGGCTCGTTGCACACGCTCACCATACTCGCCGAAAAACATAAAGTCGCGCTGATTTCTATCGGCAACGGCACGGGTTCGCGCGAGACCGACAAGCTGGCGCAGGATCTGATCAAGCTGCGCCCGGAACTCAAGCTCACATCTATCGTGGTTTCGGAAGCGGGCGCGTCGGTGTACTCCGCGTCCGAGTTCGCGTCGCGCGAACTGCCCGACATGGACGTGACGCTGCGCGGTGCGGTGTCCATCGCGCGTCGCCTGCAAGACCCGCTCGCGGAGCTGGTGAAGATCGACCCGAAATCCATCGGCGTCGGACAATACCAGCACGACGTGGGACAGCACCAGCTGGCGCGCTCGCTGGATGCCGTGGTCGAGGACTGCGTGAACGCGGTGGGCGTGGACGTCAACACCGCCTCGGCGCCGTTGCTGGCGCGCGTGTCCGGCCTGTCCGGCAGCGTCGCGCAAAGCATCGTGTCCTACCGCGACACGCACGGCATGTTCGCCACACGCGCCGCGCTGAAGAAGGTGCCGCGCCTCGGCGACAAGACCTTCGAGCAGGCCGCCGGCTTCCTGCGCGTCATGGGCGGCAACAATCCGCTCGACGCGTCGGCGGTGCATCCCGAGTCGTATCCGCTGGTGAAAAAAATCCTCGCCGACCTCAACAAAAACATCAAGGAACTGATCGGCGATTCCGGGTTATTGAAGTCGCTCAACCCCGGCAAATATGCCGATGAACAATTCGGCGTACCCACCATCAGCGACATCCTCAGCGAACTCGAGAAACCGGGGCGCGACCCGCGACCCGAGTTCACCACCGCCACCTTCAGGGAAGGCATCGAGGAACTGAAAGACCTCAAACCGGACATGATCCTCGAAGGCGTGGTCACCAACGTCGCGGCGTTCGGCGCCTTCGTCGACATCGGCGTGCATCAGGACGGGCTGGTGCATATCTCGGCGCTGTCCAACAACTTCGTCAAGGCCCCGCACACCATCGTCAAGGCGGGGCAAGTGGTGAAGGTCAAGGTGCTGGAGGTGGACGAAAAGCGCAAGCGCATCGCGCTGACGATGCGGCTGACCGACAGCGCTGCCGAGAGTGGAAAAGGCGCGGCACCGCGCGATCGTCAAGCCGACGCCAAGCGCCTGACGCAGCGCAAGGAAGAGCGCCAGCCCGCGCCAAGCGGCGCGATGGCGGCGGCACTTGCCAAGTTCAAGAGATAATCCGGCCGCTGGCGAATTCCGTGCTGGCGAGATGCCGCCCAGCCTGACGCTAGACAAAAGCCCATCTATACAGGCCATACAGCGGAAGAAATGCAAAAAACAGAGAGTGGTATGAAACACAAAAGCCCGCGGTTTGCGGGCTTTTGGCAGCTATTTTGTTGTTATAAACCAACAAGATAGCCAGTATGGCGGTGGACGAACTCTACTCGCGCATTGTCTCTGCTGCTCCCCACTGCTAACAGGGATAAATACAGCGAACTGGGCAATGATGCCCCACTGCTTCATCAACACACCAGCACAAAACCCAATACAGGAGCCGGTTTCGTGCGAAATCAAGCCATTGATGGCGAAACTGGAACAGGGAATTATCAGTGGAAAATAAACACTAGCCGTTCAGAACGGCCGGACTCATCCAACCATCGCTGGCGGCCATTATGTAACCTTCGTGTGAGGTTGCTCTGTAACCTCCTGATGATTATTGCCAATCCTGTATCCCATCGCTCGGTAACCGCGCTGCCGTTTATCCCACATCCGGAGCAGCGCCGGGTGCCCGTTATCCACGAAATCAATGATGCGAACATCCGTCTTGGTCGCATGTTCCCGGTGGAGGCGGCCGGCGTATTGCTGAAGCGTCCCTTTCCAAGAGACCGGCATCGCCAGAATCAGGGTATCAAGCGCCGGATGATCGAATCCCTCTCCGACCAATTTGCCTGTCGCGAGTAGGATGCGCGGTGCATCTGCCGAAAGTTGGTCAAGATCAGAGATCGTGGCGATCCGCTGCTTTTTCGACATCCGACCGTGCAGCACGAATAGTGAGGTCACTTTTCCGTCAAGTGCAGCCATGATCGCATCAAGGTGCTCTGTACGCTCGGTCAGAACCAGCACTTTTCGGCCTTGCTGATAAGCGTCTCGGGCCTCGGCAACAATGGCTCCGGTTCGCGCCTGGTCGTTGGCAAGATGCCGGAACACATCCTGAATGCCCGCTTCAGGCGGTAGAGCGATACGTGTAAAAAGTGATCGCGGCAGCACCTCCAGATCGTGTGGCGCGTTGGCCGGTTTGGCTGCCGTGTGGCGAATTGGCCCGCACTGCATGAAAATGATTGGTTGCAGGCCATCTCGACGAATAGGAGTTGCCGTGAGACCAAGCACATACTTGGCTTTGACCGCCTTCAGAATCGCGTCGAATGAGGAAGCGCCAATGTGGTGGCACTCGTCGATGATGATGTGGCCGTAGTTCTCCACGATGGGATTAACCTCTCCCTGGCGCGACAATGACTGCATCACGGCGATATCGATTTTGCCGGTCGGCTTGGCCTTGCCACCTCCGATGGTGCCAACTACTCCCTTGCCGATGCCCAGGAAGGATTGAAGACGTTCCTGCCACTGCTTGAGCAATTCGGTACGATGCACCAGAACCAAAGTATTGACGCCACGCCGGGCGATCATCGCAGCCGCTGTCACCGTCTTGCCGAAGGCGGTGGGTGCACAAAGCACGCCAGCATCATGGCCGAGCATGGCTGTCACGGCGTGTTCCTGATCTGGACGTAGAGTGCCGGCGAAACCGACATCCAAAGCGATGCCGTCATATCTTTCATCGAGCAGATCACAGGAAATCCCATTATCCTGAAGCAGGCTTAAGGCGGCATCGATGCAGCCACGCGGCAGTGCGATGTGATTGGGATAATTCTCGGCGCAGCCGATCACTCGTGGCTCGTCCCAAACCGAGAATCGCATCGCTTGCTTTTTGTAAAACTCAGGATTTTGAAATGCGGCCAGTCGGATGAGTCGATTGGCCAATGCCTGCGGCAGGTTGGCCTTATCGAAATAAACTAGGTTGGCGAGCGTCAGCGTCAACGATTTCGGCATTTTTTCGCTCAACTTATCCATGGTTGAACGCTTCCATGGCTCCTTCAAGTCTTCATCATCAATGAATGTGACATCAAGTGGATGAGAATGGCCGGTCGCTCTGGTGATGGTGGGCTCAATATCGTGGCCTACCATCGGCTCGATGCGCGACAGGAATCCCCATTGATCCGGGTAGGGGCGCAGATCGTCGTCGACAAACACGCTGCCCCCATTCTCTCGCGGCCCCTTCTGCAAGGGCAGCGCAATCAGATTGCCGAAGCCACCTTTAGGCATGGAGTCCTGATTGGGGAACAACCGGTCATAGGATTCAAGTTTCAATTGCCGAGTGCGGGCGCAGGTGTGGCTGATAAGGGCGGTGCCGAGGCGACGAGCATCGCGGGCCGAAACCTTGCTGGCGAAAAACACCCAGACGTGCGCGCCCTTGCCTGACCGTGAAATTTCCAGTGCGGCCGGCACGCCAAGGTCATGACAGGACTGCATGAATGCGTGAGCATCATCACGCCACTCGGCTTCATCGAAATCAACGGCAAGAAAGTAGCAACTATCATCCTCCAGCAAAGGATACACTCCGACCGTATGCTTCCCGATCAAGTGGTTGTAGATCACCGAGTCCGACAGCGGGGACAGTCGCCGATTGTCGCAGTCACCACATTTCATTCGCGGCTTCCCACACACACCGGCAAGCCATTCGTTTGCGCAGGCCGGCGCGTACCCGGTCTTGCCAGTGGTCTTGCTTTCCCAACGTACTGGGTAGACATCGGATCGCCCCCGAAACAGGCGGCGAAACAGAGCGACCTTCTCTCCCGTCGTGAGTTGCGAGGGTTCTGGGTCTTGAACTGGCGCGGCAGGCGGAGGCGGCAAACGCCATTCGATACCGTGGGACTCAAGCAGCAAGATTAGCCGGGCGTTCTCGGTGCGCAGCGCATCTATATCATGGTAGCCGGAGTGTTTCATTTGGGCGCTTACTGCGTTTACTCACCGGCTGCTGAAGCAGCGGTAGATAAACGCCGTATCGTCAATGCAGAGCGTTGCTCAATGAGACTGACGATTTGCTCGATTATCCGATTTTTGGAAAAGCCATGGTCAGGTGAGTTCCGGAGTTTCTGTGCGGCCATGGGTAACTGGTGAGCCAGTTCCAAAATACGCTTGCGGGTTTGCGCCACAGATAATCCGGCGGATGACGCAAATTGCTCCCAGTGAGGCATTTCCACTTCACTAAATTTGTATTTGCTGCCGAGCTTCATGGCCATTTTTGGAGTGAGGCTCGGGTACACCGCTGTTGATAAGACATCGTAGAGCGGGGCAAGCACAGAACCTTTGCTCGTAAACAGCAAGGAGAAGTTTTTGGCATGGGCATCGTGATTGCCGATTAGTGCGTTGAATATTACATTGTCGAGTAAGCGCAGGACGTGCGGTGCGCTGGGTCTGGTGACACGGCGAAGCAACGCAAAGCACTGGGCCAGATCGGGACCACCTTCATTCTGGTATTTCATTTCCGGCACAACACCAAGTGCCTGGCAGAAATCTTCCTGATGTAACCGGATCGGACTGCCCGATGCGTCGTGTATTCTGTCATAGCGTTCAACCAATAAAAAACGATGATCACCGACGGAATAAACGAGCGAGCGTGCGGCCTTGAACTGCATCGCCTCGGCTAGCAATAGACAGAAGTGCTCGTTGGATACGCTATCCTCGACAGCGTGAATGGCTGGCTTCAGGATGTGAGAGCTGGGCGCGTTATTGCGCGGCAATCCGATTCGGTTGCCGTCAAAAACGACCGGCAACTTATCCTGTGCACCCGCCAGGGATAGACGCAATCCATCTTTGCCAGCCAACATAGGGCGATGCGGCAATTCATCCAAAATTGCAATGAGCTCATCATCATTCAGCCAGTCGACTTCGCTGCTCATCGCGGGATGGGGTGGCGGGTGGCCGGGCTCCGTAAAGGTCACGGCGCCGGCACATTCGCCACCGATGTGATCGAGTAAGGCAAAGTCGTTCTGGCGGGAAATTTGAAACTGCTGCGCAATCAGGCGGCGCATTTGACCTTCCGGCAACAGCCCTGCAAAGAATGGGCGCGTTTCATGGTCGTCAAACGGTTCTGCCTGTAACGGTAGGGAGCACGACAGCGCAACTGAATTGGTGCGCGTCAGCCATTCGTCGGCGTACCTGAAATTGAGCCTTCCCTCTACCAGGGACAAGGTGCCGATATGATTTTCAAACAGCCAGACCTCGAGTTCATGAGCCATGACTATTATCCCGCGCCGGGAGGCCGCTCAGGTTGATTTCGCCACCCAGTGCTGCGATGACACGCAATACATGCTCAAGACGCAGCGTAGGTTTGCCAGCCTCCAAATCCACAATGAAACGTACCCCTACTCCAGCCGCCAGTGCCAATTGAGCTTGGGTCAAACCCATTTGTTTACGGGCGGCGAGTAATGAGACACCTAGTTGCTGTGTGGTGTGGATGCTAATCATGATTTTGCTTGTCAAGAAATCGGATTTCCCGTTCGGGAAATTATTGCTCAAGACTGTGAATTATGCAAATTTAATTTCCCGTTCGGGAATATCGACGTAGAGAATGCGCAGACTTAATAAAATATTCCCGAACGGGAATCTTATTGCGATGCCACTTTTAGTCACTTTGGGAATCTATCAGTGGAAAAACAAACACTAGCCGTTCCGGAACCCAGACTCATCCAACCATTCCTGACGGCCATAGCTATAACCAGGGAATTCGCCATCCAGAGTGGCCACACTTTTAATAAGACGACGGGCAAGATCGACCAATGATCCGGCATCAATTTGGTCGCGCACCTCTAGCGGCACGCAAAGCTCCATGCCCAGCCCCCACGAATATGCCCTGACGGACATGGACGGACGTACTTCGAAATCGATTCCCTCGGTTTTTAGGCGTTTTTCAGTGGCCAGTAGCTGGTCATAGCGCTCCAGCCTAGCTTCAGACTGTGGCGGAGCTTGATAGCCGGCCACCTTCTTGCGGGATTTTCCGACTTTTTTCCAGATTTTCTGGCTAGGCTCATGACCTAATAGCTCTGAGAACTCTGACGGGACAGTTACCGTTGCCTCCCAAGCCTGATCGTCTATGGCATCGGCATAGGCCATTCTGGGATGAATCCACCACACCATCACCCGCCGCCCATTCAGAATGAATCCGATGTCGTCCCACCAAGACAATTGGCGAGGGGTCTCATAGCTGTGCGGCAAATACAGGCCATTGGTCAGCCCCCATTGGCTGTGGCGATGATGCTGACGCATCAAGCGATAAAGGCGTTCGTGTCTGGGATTCTTCATGATCGGTAGCTTTCAGAGTAATGGGCAATCCTGCCAGATTCCTGCGGCCTTGTCCTTAAATGGCTCAGCCCCCTTCTTCGAAGACCGGAACACATGGTGGGCGCTCATTCGTCTTGATCCACCCGCACACTTGATGCCACGCCTTTGCCGCGCCACTTTTCCGTTGGATCCAGCTGACCGCTTCCTCGGCACGACTGAGCCAATTTTTTCCGTAATCGGTTAGCTCTGTTTGGCTAACAGCCACGACTTCACGCAGATGTGCCACATATTGACGAAGCAGCGTGGCATCAGACCAAGCTTTGGCCTCTTTCAGCGCCCCATCAAGGCTTATCAAACACGCGAAGGGGCTGTCACACCATGCCTCCTCTCCGGGCTGCTGTTTGATCATAAAGGTCGAAAGTTCACCACCGGCGGCCAGGTCACCAAAAAAACAACTCACTACCGTTTTTATATTTGCTCACTCTCGACCTCTGCTACTGAAGGCAAGCCCCCCCGAAAACTTACGCCTGCCTGCAAACGATATAGAAGGAGTTGTCATAGATGCGCTTGTCAGCTTGCTCACTGACAGTAGCCGTATGGCGGAGTTGATATCGAGCGCAGATGAAAAAGTAGTTCAGCAACATCTAAATCGCGCCACCGCTCTGGCACAGCAGTTATCTGAAGGTCGTGCCCCGGAAAAGATCGATGCACTTCAATCACTGCTAGATCGGGTGTGAGTGTGCATCCTGATTACGTCGAAATCGGCGTCAAAAGTTTTTTGCAAAAATCATCAGCGACAGCAGATGCAACAAATCGATCCTCTGCGACTGTGATCACGGTGCCAATCAAACTCCGGCAACGTAGCAAGGCGTGGCGTCTTGTAGTTCAGCCCAAGCAGGATGCATTCTCGCAAGAGGCCGACCCCAAACTGGGAGCACTAATCTCGAAGGCTCATGACTGGTTGTCACGATTGACGTCAGGTCGATATGACGGTGTACAGGCGATTGCCACCGAGGAAAAGATGACCAGCTCATATGTCACCCGGGTCATCTATGTCGCGTACCTGGCACCGGATATATCCCTAAGAGTTCTCAAGGGGGATCACCCGCCTGATCTGACCGCAAAGAAGCTGCTGAGCTTGGTTCCCCTGCCCGACCGTTGGGAAGAGCAACGCCGGCTGCTAGGCATGCAAAACTGAGTCGTTCTACCCCGCGCTGTCACAGCCCGCATAACGCGGGCTGTTTTTTTATTCGATATGGCAATTTAGTGCCTCGCCAAACCCGTAATCCAGATTAGAAATTCGCTGAAAGTGGTAGCGGCGATCTAGCCAGCAGAGAAAGCCCAGCTATACAGGCCATACAGCGGAAGAAATGCAAAAAACAGAGAGTGGTATGAAACACAAAAGCCCGCGGTTTGCGGGCTTTTGGCAGCTATTTTGTTGTTATAAA
>JAUYGW010000226.1 GCA_030690245.1 Gallionella sp.
TCTTGTGAATAGAGTTTGCGTGCCAGTTTGATTTGGCTGAGCGCAAAATCCTGATAGATGCGCCAGTCGCGTGATTCGTTCGCATCGGCCAGCGTGCTCTTGGCGATGTTGCCTCGAATACCCAAGTGATAGAGCTTGGCCTGATGTGCGCGCAAACAAGTTTCGATGTCGCGCAGGCTCTCGCGGTACGTAAGCTGCGCGAAGGCTAGACAGAGGAATGGATCGAGATGTGAAAACGTACGCGTCGGGTATCGACATGGATAGTTGGCAACGCACTGACGGAATGTATGCAATGGCAGGTGCGCCATTAATTGAGCGGACACGAGTTTCCCTGCGTGCATATCCAGACTCCCGATAAAAATCAGAAGTCTGGAGCAAGTTGAAATCGGTTACAGAAAAATATGCCATTTAGTAAAATACATTCAATTGGTTACGATGCATCTAAACTCGTATCTCCGGACAGGTGTGACTGAGGATAAAATTCCAGGAGGCGAAGAAATGACGGTAGAAAAAGGCAAGAGAGCGGCATACACAGCTAAAGAAGGTCGCATAATGAGCGTGTTAAGAAGTACGGGTTACAGGGGCAAGGTCAGTTTGTCAGCTCCCATGCTTTCCGGCATAATTCGCCCTGCCGTTCAAACCAATGGGAGAGAGTGTCGGCCAGTATCGTTTCACGGACTGGAACACCGCCGAAGGCGCAACACCCGCAACCGCTCAGGCTCACGAACCATTGGGACAGGCAAATCTGGAGAGTGTCAGGATCATTGAACTCGCAAAGCGAGACTTTGCCCCCTCGCCCATTTATGGGAGAGGTATGGGGAGAGGGGATTTTGGCCACCGAAGGGGCACGCGATTTTTAATGCCTCTAAGAACCGTAGCGAGCGATTTGAATGCAAGGCGCACGGAACGCAGAAACCGGAATGTACACAGCAGTACATGAGGATTTCGAGCACCGTGTAACGCAGCAGTCAATTCGCGCAGTAGGTTATTAGAGGCATTACCGCAATCTCTCAGGTACCAAGGACAGATGGGGCGCAGCGCATTGTGCGCTGCGCCTTTTTCATTTGCAGAAAGCGAATATGACATTAAAACAAACCCCTTTGAATCAAGCGCACCGGATGATGGGCGCAAAAATGGTCGATTTCGGCGGCTGGGATATGCCGGTGAACTACGGTTCGCAAATCGACGAGCATCACCAGGTGCGCAACGACTGCGGCATGTTCGATGTGTCGCATATGCGCGTGGTGGACATCAAGGGCAAGGGCGTGCGCGACTTCCTGCGCTACCTGCTGGCGAACAACGTGGACAAGCTCACCGTTCCCGGCAAGGCGCTGTATTCCTGCATGCTGCTGGAAAACGGCGGGGTGATCGACGACCTGATCGTGTATTTCATGGAAGAGCAGTGGTTCCGCATCGTGGTGAACGCGGGCACGGCCGACAAGGACATTGCGTGGATGAGGCAGCAGGCCGCCGAGCACG
>JAUYGW010000083.1 GCA_030690245.1 Gallionella sp.
CTCAATCCTCAATCCTCAATCCTCAATCCTCAATCCTCAATCCTCAATCCTACGCAAGCAACGGACGCAGTACTGACGACAAAATAATCGAATCAAATTTCGGCACATAGTGATCCACCCCGACGCGGCGCCCCATTGCGCGATTTGCATCCGAAGACAGCGAGGAATGCATTACCACCGGTATGCCGTCAAAACGGCGGTCCGATTTGATGTGCTGGGTCAACACATAACCATCCATCTCCGGCATTTCCGCGTCGGTCAAAATCACCTGAAACTGGTCGTGCAGATTCGCCCCGGCATTCTGCGCCGTGTCCGCCATCGCCTTGAGCCTTTCCCACGCCTCGTGGCCGTTGGTCGCCTGAATGTGCTTGACGCCCATTTTGTCCAGCACCTCGGCGATTTTCCTGCGCGCCACCAACGAGTCGTCGGCAAAGAAAATACACAAATCATGCTCTGACTCTACGCGCTCGACATTGCCGACGACAGCATCGCCGAACGCGTTGGCTAAAATCTGCTCCACATCCAGAATCGAAATCAGCGATCCATCCGGCAACTCGGTGATCGCGGTGATCAGCGCGCCCTTGTCGGAGAGCATCCCCTCGGTCGCGCGCACCTTGTCCCAATCTACCCGGATGATGCGGTCTACCCCTTGCACCAGAAAGCCCAGAATGTGATTGCTGTATTCAGCCACCATCATGGTCTGGTGTTTCTCGGCCGGCTGTAACCCCATGAAATTCGCCAGGCTCAGCACCGGCATCACATGCCCGCGCAACGATACGATGCCCTCCACCCCGTTCGGCATATTCGGCGTGCGCGTGATCTTGCCGGCCTGGCAAACTTCCTTGACCTTGAACACATTGATACCGAACTTCTCGCCGCTGCCCAGGCTGAATAGCAGGATCTCCATCTTGTTGGTGCCGGCCAGGCTGGTGCGCGCATCAACCTGATCCAGCAAGCCGTCCTGGTTATGGTCCGTCATTTCTTCTGTGTAACTCATTTTTTCCTCCGTAGCTTGTAGCTTGTAGCTTGTAGCTGGTAGCCAAACCGTTTTTGCTACAAGCTACCAGCTACGAGCTACAAGCTGTTTATGCCAACAATCGCGCCAGTGTCTGCGCCAGCTTCTGCGGTTCAAACTTCGGCACATACTCATCCACTCCAACCGTCTTGCCGAGTTGCTGGTTGGATGAGCTGCTCAACGACGAGTGCATCAGCACCGGTATGCCGATAAACCGCTTATCCCCCTTGATCTTGCGCGTCAGCATATAGCCATCCATCTCGGGCATTTCCACATCGGTCAAAATCACCTGCACCATGTCCTTGAGCGGCGTGTGCGAGTCGTCGGCGTAATCCGCCATCTTCGACAATTCGATCCACGCCTGGCGGCCGTTGATTGCCGAGATATGCTTCACCTGCATCGCATCCAACGTGCGCGCAATCTGGTTGCGCGCCACCGAAGAATCGTCGGCAAAAAACACCGTGCGTTCCTTGCCCAGCGGCTTCACGTTCTTGAAAATCAACTCATCGGAATCGAAACGGCTGGTTTCGGAAAGCACTTTTTCCACATCCAGCATCATCACCAGGCGGCCATCTTTCAGCTCGGTAATCGCCGTGACCAACCCGCCCATTTCGGCGACCAGCATCGCCGGCGGAACGCGCATCGCCGCCCAATCCAGGCGCAGAATATTGTCCACGGCCTTGACCAGAAAGCCCTGGGTGTGCCCGTTGTACTCGGTGACGATCATGATCTCCGCCTTGCCATCGGTCTCGATCCCCGTGTATTTGGCCAGATCAATCACCGGAACCAGCACCCCGCGCAAACTCACCATGCCTTCCACCGA
>JAUYGW010000084.1 GCA_030690245.1 Gallionella sp.
TCGGTGCTGGTCGGTGCGAGCAGGAAGATCGGATCGATGCCGTGCCTGGTCAGATGCGCAAACGCCTCATGGCTTTCCTCCGGCGGAAAGTCGACGGTCAGCACACCGTCCACGCCAACCTCTTCGCAACGCCGCGCAAAAGTTTCCCAGCCCATCGCCTCAATCGGATTGCCGTAGCCCATCAGCACGATCGGCGTTGCGGCATTGCTGCGGCGGAATTCGGTGACCATGTCCAGCACGTGATGCAGCCCGACGTGATGCTTGAGCGCGCGCTCGGATGCGCGCTGGATGGTCGGCCCGTCCGCCATCGGATCGGAGAACGGCACGCCCAGTTCGATGATGTCCGCGCCCGCCTCCACCAGCGCGTGCAGCAGCGGCACGGTGAGCTTTGGGTCGGGATCGCCCGCCGTGAAGAACGGGATCAGCGCCTTGCGTTGCTGTTGTTTGAGTTGCTCAAAAACAGTCTGGATGCGGCTCATAGCGTAATGCCTTTTAATTTTGCGACGGTATTGATGTCCTTGTCGCCGCGCCCGGACAGGTTGACCAGCAGCACCTTGTCCTTGCCCATGGTCGGCGCGATTTTCAGCGCGTGCGCCAAGGCGTGGCTGGATTCCAGCGCCGGGATGATGCCCTCGAAGTGGCACAGGTCATGGAAAGCGCGCAACGCCTCGTCGTCGTCGATCGCGACATATTCGGCGCGCCCGCTGTCTTTCAGCCACGCATGTTCGGGGCCGACGCCGGGATAATCCAGCCCCGCCGAGATGGAATGCGTCTCGATGATCTGGCCGTCCGCGTCCTGTATCAGATAGGTCTTGTTGCCGTGCAGCACGCCCACCGGGCTGTTGGTCGTCAGCGGCGCGGCATGCGCGCCGCTATTGATGCCGTGCCCGCCCGCCTCCACGCCAATCAGCTTCACGCCGGGCATGTCGATATAGGAATAGAACACGCCCATCGCGTTGGAGCCGCCGCCGACGCAAGCGATCACCGCATCCGGCTGGCGACCCGCCAGTTCCGGCATCTGCACCACCGCCTCCTTGCCGACGATGGCGTTGAAATCGCGCACCATCATCGGGTACGGATGCGGCCCAGCCACGGTGCCGATGATGTAAAAAGTGTTCTCGATGTTCGTCACCCAGTCGCGCATCGCCTCGTTGAGCGCGTCCTTGAGCGTCCTGGAGCCGCTCTCCACCGGCACGACGGTCGCGCCGAGCAGCTTCATGCGGAACACGTTCGGCGACTGGCGCTGCACGTCTTCCGCGCCCATGTACACCACGCACTCCATGCCGTAACGCGCCGCGACGGTCGCCGTCGCCACGCCGTGCTGCCCCGCGCCGGTTTCGGCGATCACGCGCTTCTTGCCCATGCGCCTGGCGAGCAATGCCTGGCCGACGGTGTTGTTCACCTTGTGCGCGCCGGTATGGTTGAGGTCTTCGCGTTTGAGGTAGATTTGCGCGCCGCCGAGATGGTCGGACAAATGCCGGGCGTGGTAGATCGGGCTGGGACGGCCGACGAAATGCTTGAGGTCGTAATTCAGCTCGGCGATGAATTCGGGATCGTGGCGGTATTTTTCATAGGCCTGGTTCAGCTCGTCCAGCGCGCCCATCAGGGTTTCGGCGACATAAATGCCGCCGTAGGGGCCGAAGTGGCCGTTTTTATCCGGGTAGTCGTACATCTGCTTGTTTAACCTCTTGTATGAAACGGGCGATCTTCGCCGCGTCCTTTATGCCCTTCAGGGTATTGATACCCTTGCTCGCTTCCACGCCGCCCGACTCCACGCCACTGGACACGTCCACCGCGTAGGGCCGCACTTGTTTGATCGCCGCAGCGATATTTTCCGCCGCCAGCCCACCGGACAGAATCACCGGCAGCGGCAGGTGCGGCGGGATCAGGCTCCAGTCGAAGGTCGCTCCGGTGCCGCCCGGGATGCCTTCCACATGCGCGTCCAGCAACAAACCCTTGGCGGTGCGAAAATCGGACGCGCATTGTAGCAAATCCACCCCGGCTTTGACGCGGATCGCCTTGAGATAGGGGCTGGCGAATTGCGCGCAGAACTCCGGCGACTCGTCGCCGTGGAATTGCAACAGGTCGAGCGGCACTTGCGCCAGCGCCTCGCGCACGAATGCTTCAGCTGCATTGACGAACAGGCCAACCACAGACACGAACGGCGGTAACGCGGCGGCCAGTTGCGCGGCCTGCGCAATGCCGACATGGCGCGGGCTGCGCTCGTAGAACACCAGCCCAATCGCATCCGCACCGCAATGCGCGGCAGCCAATGCGTCTTCCACGCGGGTGATGCCGCAAATCTTGATGCGTGTCACATGTGAGGATTCGGGATTCAGGATCGAGGATTCAGCACGCCCCATCTCTCCATCTTTTCCACGTTCCATCATCCCGTCAACCTTATATCCCAAGCCGCCCTCCCAAATCCTGTATCCCGAATTCTGAATCCTGTTCCTGGGGCAATCCCCACTTCGCCTCGTACTGTATGCGGCGCAAGTATAAGCCATCCGGCGCGAAGGTCGGCGCGGCGAGACGGCGCTCGCGGCCATCCAATATTTCCGCGAGCCATTCCGGCGCATGCTTGCCCTTGCCGACGTACACTAGGCAGCCGACGATGTTGCGCACCATGTGGTGCAAAAAAGCATTGGCGCTCAAATCGAAGATCAGCATCTCGCCCTCCCGGCGAATCTCCAATTGACGCAGGTTCTTGATTGGCGATTTGGCCTGGCATTCGGACGCACGGAACGCGCTGAAGTCGTGTTCGCCCAGCAAACATTGCGCGGCGGCCCGCATCGCCGCGATATCCAGCGGCAAATGAAACCAGCCCGTCTTGCCGGCATGGATCGCAGAGCGTACCGGGCGGTTGATCAGCAGGTAGCGGTAGCTGCGCCCGTGCGCGGAGAAACGCGCATGGAATTCGTCCGGCACCGGATGCGCCCAGCGCACCGCGATGCTGTCCGGCAGCGCCGCATTCACGCCGCGTATCCATGCGCTTAGCGGACGTTCGGCTCGGGTATCGAAATGCGCCACCTGCTCCAGCGCATGCACCCCGGTGTCGGTGCGTCCCGCCGCAAGGATTGCAACCGGTTCATCCGCGATTTGGCTCAACGCACGTTGCAGCGTGTCCTGCACGGTGCGCCCATCCGGCTGGCTCTGCCAGCCGCAATACCTGCGGCCGTCGTATTCGACACCCAGAGCAATTCTCATGGTGCGATCCTCATCGCAGCGCACCCAGCAACAGCAGCAGCGCAAAACCCAGCAGCAGCGCATCGCCGATGCCAAAGCGGTACAGCGGCAATTCCATGTGCCGTATGGTCTCGCCATGCGGTTCAAACAGGCTGTTCAAGGTGTCCTGCCAGCCTCCCGCGCTGCGCAGCATCGCAACTTCGGCATAATGCAAGGTCAAAGCCAGCCGCACCGCGAACCGCTCGCGCGACAGCCCCAGCCATTGCAATGGCGCGAACAGGGTGTAAAGCCCGGCGATCAGCTGCTGGCGATGCAGGCGATCCAGCAGGATCGCCAATCCGGCCAGCGCGGCCAGCAAACGGGTCAGTTGCAGCACGCCATCGGCCAGCCCTTCGCGGCTTGGGCTGAACATGCCGAGCGTATCCGACAGCGGCTGTCCGGGCGTGCTGTAGGCGTAGATCAGCAAGAGCGACAGCATGATCCAGCGGGTGCGGCGCACTAATTGTGTGAATTTGTGCCTGGAAACGGCGAAAGCGCACAGCATGACCGAACCGGCTGCCATCAGAAACAGGCCGGACGCCAATACCTGCATCGCAGCGACCAGCAGGCACCAGGTCAGAATTTGCGCGGCGGGATGGAATTTCATCCT
This sequence comes from Gallionella sp., assembly GCA_030690245.1. GTDB lineage: Bacteria > Pseudomonadota > Gammaproteobacteria > Burkholderiales > Gallionellaceae > Gallionella. The sequence goes on from JAUYGW010000084.1 coordinate 3,836, forward strand.
TGAAACAGTATTGAAACCACGAAGAACACGTAGGCCATGAAGAAAAACCATAGATTGCTCCGAAAATGCTGCCCCCCCTGCGGGTGAGCGGTCAGCAACATACAACCCCATGAATTGGGGTTGGCAGGGATGGGAGGCTTTATGCCCAACTCGCAAAAAACTTCGTGCTCTCCATGTCCTTCGTGGCGAAGTATTTTTTTCAGCATTGACTGCCCCAAAAGAAAACGGCAGCCCGGTACCGGGCTGCCGCCATCACAAAACCATGATTAACCGAGCTGATCGAGCATGGACTGAGCGACTTCGCGCTGCCCCTCATCGCCCTCGCGCATGACTTCGTCGAGGATCTCGCGCGCGCCGGTCCCATCACCCATTTCCTGATAGGCTCTGGCCAAATCGAGTTTGGTGGCAACCTCATGCCAATGTTCATCCTTGGCTTCCGCTGCCGGTTCGCCTGGCGTCGCGGCTGCATCAAAATTCAGGTTGATACCCGCCAACCCGGTCTCGGCTTGCGCGGCGGGTACGGGTTTCTCGGCTAGATCTTCAACCGGGAAGTCCAGCGTGAACTCCATGCCGCCATCGTCGGCTTGTGCTGCCGGCTTGCTAGCCTCCGGCTGCAGCGCCGGCATCGATGGATGGGTGGAAGTGACATCAAAAATCAGGTCGTCCAGATTGGGCAGCGCAGTTTCAGCCTGCCCGGTAGCCGCCTGCATCGAGGGGCTGGTCGAGGTGACATCGAAATCCATTTCCATCGGCGCGCTGAGCGATGGCTTGGTGGACGTTATATCGAAGTCCATCGCAGGATGGGTGGAAGTCGCGTCAAAATCCGTCGTTTCCGCTTGAGCCGCAGCCTTGTCGCCAGTTGACAGAGGCGCGATTTCTTCCGTGCCTCCCAGATCGAAGTCCACGTCGGAAGCCGATGTTTCCTGCGCCGCCGTCTCGCCTAGATCAAAATCCGGCATCGCATTGAGCACGGTTGTCTGCATGGTCGCGCTGCCGTCATCCTCGATGGTTCCACCGCCGTACATCGGGTTATTCGGTTCGAGTTTGCGCCCCATTGCCGCGGCTTGTTGCCATGCCTGTTCATCGCCGGAATCCTTCAACTGGCGCGCGATGGCCGAAAAGGAATTCACATCCTTGCGAGCGGCGTAAATACCCAGCAACTTGAGGTGGATCTGATGATTATTTGGCGTGTTCAGCAGCGCCTCTTTCAGTATTTCCTCCGCCTGCGCATCGCGGCCGAAATTCAGGAATAGATCCGCCTCGCTGATCGGATCGACGTCGTCAGACTGTGAATCCGCTGCAGGATGTTCGCCTGTCGTACTGGTGAAATCGCCGGTCTCCGGGGAAGGCGCAACCGGCGCGGTAATGTGCCCGGTTATCGCGCCAGCATCTTCACTTTGCCCGCCAGCAGCAGGAGCCTGCCTGCGGCGGTTCAACATAAAACCGAGTCCGCCCAAACCAAGCAGGATCGCCGCGCCGCCAACGAGATAAAGCGGCTCGCCCAGGATCTGATCCACCAGGGAAGGCTGCGGCACGACCACTGGCTGTGGTTTTGGCTTAGGTTTGGCAACGGGCGCTGGCTTGACTTCGCTGGCGGCTGCCACCGAGGAAGCCGCAGCGCCTGAAGGTTGCGCCGCCAGCGCCGCAGCCTCGGATTTCAGCTGGGCGAGGCGCTGCATGTCCTGAAGGTTCTTTTCCAGCAATGCGGCGCGCGCCTGCTCTTCCTTCAGCCCTTTGGCCTTGGCGATCGCATCTTCCTGCTCGGCATTCTTCTTGTCCTGAGCGGACATGGGCTTACCTGCCGCGCCTGCCTTATCTCCCGGGGCTTCGCCCTTGGACAATTTCAGCACTTCCTTGGCGGACTCTTTCGCAACCGGGGCCTTGTCGGCAACCGAACTGGCGATCTTGCCGGTGGCCACTTGCTGGGCATCCTGCGACTGGCTGGCGGCCGGGGCCGCACCGGCCAGCTTTTGCCGGTAGGCATTCCAGTCGGCTGTCTGCGCGCGGATTTCCTTTACCGCATCGGACTGCGCCACGCCCATCAACTCGCCCTGGCCGGGCAGGCGCAGAATCTTGCCGGCCTTGATGCGGTTCATGTTTTTAGCGTCGAATTGATCGGCATTGGCGCGGTACAGCGCGACCAGCATGCGCTCCAGGCTCACTTCATCCGGCTTGAACTGCATGGCGATATTGTTCAGCGTATCGCCGCGATGGACGGTAATTTCGCCCATTGCGACAGCAGCAGGCTTGCGCTCCGGCACAGCCGCAAAAACCTTTTCATCCACCGGTGCAGTGGCACGCATCGGCTGCGCTTGCTTCTTGGCCGTCTCCGCCCATTCTTTTTGGTAGCGGCGTTCCTGATCAGTCTGTTCAACAGGCTTGGCGGCAGTTTCCAGCGGTGCGATTTCCGGCGGCGCGGATTGCACGGCCGGTGCGGATTGCACGGCCGGTGCGACGGCTTGCACTTCCACCGGCTTGGGTTGTTCCGCAACATAGCCCGGCGGATCGAGCAGGAAAGTATATTCGCGCAGCAGCTTGCCGGACGACCAGGTCAACTCGACCAGCATGCTCACGAAAGGATCGTTGATCGGTTGCGTGCTGCTTGCCTTGATATACGACTCGCCGTTCGCGCGGCTCTCGATCTGAAACTTGAACTTGTTGCCATAAGGATATTCCAGCCCGGCCCCCCGGTAGATATCGGGCGACGCAAGGCGGGCAACCAGGCTGGCTTTCTCGGCCTTGTTGACCAGCACTAGCTCGATATCAGCCTTCAGCGGCTGCCCCAAGGCGGAAGCCACATTGATCCCGCCCATGCCAACGGCGGAAACACATGTGGACAGCGTAAAAGCAGCAACAGCCCCGAGCAGTTTTAGTAGTGACTTTCGCACGCTATCACCTTATGGTTATTCATTGAACAAGTAAAATAACATCATGGAGTTATAAGCACAAGCTCATAATAATTTTCGCATCATGTATTAATCGAGGTATTTCGCAATCAGAATTTCCGCGATCTGCACGCTATTCAACGCCGCGCCCTTGCGCACATTATCGCTCACCACCCACAGATTCAAACCCAGCGGGCACGAGATATCCTCGCGGATGCGCCCGACGTAAGTCGCGTCGTTGCCGGCCGCTTCGACCGGAGTCGGGTAGCCGCCCGGCTCGCGCTTGTCCATCACGATCACGCCCGGCGCCTTTTCCCGCAAGGCGCGTGCCTCGGCGGCGGTGATCTTTCTGCGAGTCTCGATATGCACTGCCTCGGAATGCCCGTAGAACACCGGCACGCGCACCGCAGTCGCATTTACCAGGATGGTATCGTCTTCCATGATCTTCTGGGTTTCCCACACCATTTTCATTTCTTCCTTGGTGTAGCCGTTTTCCATGAACACGTCGATTTGCGGCAGCACGTTGAAGGCGATGCGTTTCGGGTACACCACGGCTTCGGCATCCTGCTGGTTGAACAGCGCGCGGGTCTGCTCGGCGAGCTCCTCGATCGCCTCCTTGCCGGTTCCGGATACCGCCTGATAAGTCGCGACGTTGATGCGCGTGATGCCCACCGCATCCTTGATCGGCTTGAGCGCCACCAGCATCTGAATGGTCGAACAGTTCGGGTTGGCGATGATGCCGCGGTTTTTGTATTGTGCGATGGCATGCGGGTTCACTTCCGGCACGACCAGCGGAATATCCTCGTCGTAACGAAAATGCGCGGTATTGTCGATCACCACGCAACCGGCGGCGGCGGCGAGCGGTGCGTATTTTTCCGACACGCTGCCGCCCGCCGAGAACAGGCCGATTTGCGCCTTGGAAAAATCAAAACCTTCCACGTCGATGACGGCGATATCCTTGCCGTTGAACTGCACCGTCGAACCCGCCGAACGGCTGGAAGCCAGCGGATAAAGATTGCGCACCGGAAACTTGCGCTGCTCCAGGATGGACAGCATCGCCTCGCCCACCGCGCCGGTCGCGCCCAATATGCATACGTCGTATTGCTTGCTCATCTAATACTCTCCGAAACTCAATTTATCTTGTAGGTGCGAATTCATTCGCACGCAATCCGCTCTGTTTGGGCGAATGAATTCGCCCCTACAAGGCCGCGACTACCGCATCACCCATCGCCGCACAGCCGATTTTCTGCATGCCTGGTTCGAAAATATCGCCGGTGCGCAGTCCTTGCTGCAACACCTTGCGCACCGCCGTTTCGATGCGCTGCGCGATGTCCTCGCGCGCAAAAGTGTAGCGCATCATCATCGCCACCGACAGGATGGTCGCCAGCGGATTGGCGATATCCTTGCCCGCGATGTCCGGCGCCGAGCCGTGGCAAGGTTCGTACAGGCCCTTGTTGTGCGCATCCAGCGACGCGGACGGCAGCATGCCGATCGAGCCGGTCAGCATCGAGGCTTCGTCGGACAGGATGTCGCCGAAGATGTTGCCGGTCAGGATCACGTCGAACTGCTTGGGCGCGCGCACCAGCTGCATCGCCGCGTTATCCACATACATGTGCGACAACTCGACCTGCGGATATTCCTTGGACACCTCGATGACGATCTCGCGCCAGAACATGCTGGTGTCCAGCACGTTGGCCTTGTCCACTGAGCACAGCTTCTTGCCGCGTTTCATCGCGATCTGGAAGCCGACATGCGCGACGCGGCGGATTTCCGACTCGCTGTACATCATGGTGTCGAAACCCTGCTGCTCGCCGTTGTCCAGGGTGCGGATACCGCGCGGCTGGCCGAAATAGATATCGCCGGTCAGTTCGCGCAGGATCATGATGTCCAGACCCGATACCAATTCCGGTTTAAGGCTGGAAGCATTGACCAGCTCGGGATACACCATCGCCGGGCGCAGGTTGGCGAACAACCCCAGTCCCTTGCGGATGCGCAGCAGCCCTTGCTCAGGTCGCATCGGGCGCGGCAGCGTATCGTACTGATAGCCGCCCACCGCACCGAGCAGCACCGCATCGGATTGCTGCGAGAGCTTCAGCGTCGCGTCCGGCAGCGGATCGCCCGCCGCGTCATAGCCCGCGCCGCCGATATGCGCGTATTCCAGCTCGATCTTCAGACCATCGCCGCGCAATGCTTCCAGCACTTTGGCCGCCTGCGCGACAATCTCCGGGCCTATCCCGTCACCGGGCAAAACTGCAATCTTCATTTCAATATCCTTAAATAGTGGTAAGTGGCGAGTGGGGGAACCTGCCCCCACTTCCTGCTCACCAGATCAATACAACCACGGCTGCGCCGCGCGATGCTTTGCCTCGTACGCCGCAATCTCGTCCACATGCTGCAAGGTCAGCCCGATGTCGTCCAGGCCGTTCAACAGGCAATGCTTGCGGAATGCCTCCACCTCGAACTGGTACACCGTACCGTCCGGCGCGGTGATGCTCTGCCGCTCCAGGTCAATCTTCAAACGGTAGCCCGGCGTCGCTTCCACCGCCTTGAACAGCGCATCCACCTGTTCCGCAGCCAGGCGGATCGGCAGCAGGCCGTTTTTGAAGCAGTTGTTGAAGAAGATGTCGGCAAAACTCGGCGCGATAATCGCGCGGAAGCCGTAGTCTTCCAGCGCCCAGGGCGCGTGTTCGCGCGAACTGCCGCAGCCGAAATTTTCGCGCGCCAGCAATATCTGCGCTCCCTGGTAGCGCGGCTGGTTCAGCACGAAATCCGGATTAAGCGGACGCTTGCTGTTGTCCATGCCCGGCTCGCCGTGATCCAGGTAGCGCCATTCGTCGAACGCATTCGGGCCAAAGCCGGAGCGCTTGACCGACTTCAGGAACTGCTTGGGAATGATCGCATCGGTGTCCACGTTGGCGCGATCCAGCGGCACGACCAGCCCATCAAGCTGTGCAAACTTTTCCATTAATTTTTCTTCTCGTCAGCTTTTTTCTCGATATTGTCGCCCAGCTTGCGGACGTCCTTGCCAAAACCTTCCATGGTATTGCAGCCTGCCAGAAACAACACCGCCAAAAACAATGCAGCAACTTTCATCGTCATCTCCTTTTTAATCAACACTTACATCGACAAAATGCCCGGCAATCGCCGCTGCCGCGGCCATCTCCGGACTCACCAGATGAGTGCGCCCGCCCGGCCCCTGCCGCCCCTCAAAGTTGCGGTTGGAAGTCGAAGCGCAACGCTCGCCCGGCGAGAGCCGGTCATCGTTCATCGCCAGGCACATCGAGCAACCCGGATCGCGCCACTCGAAACCTGCCGCGATGAATATCTTGTCCAGACCTTCCTGCTCGGCCTGCTGTTTCACCAGACCGGAACCCGGCACCACCATCGCCAGCTTCACGTTCGGCGCGACATGTTTACCCTTTGCGACAGCCGCTGCAGCGCGCATATCCTCGATGCGCGCATTGGTGCAGGAGCCGATGAACACCTTGTCGATCTTGATCTGCGTGATCGGCGTGTTTGCCGTCAGCCCCATGTATTGCAACGCGCGCTCCGCGCCCTCGCGCTTGACCGGATCGGTCATGGTCGCCGGATCGGGCACGCGCCCGTCCACCGCCACCACCATTTCCGGCGACGTGCCCCAGGTCACTTGCGGCTTGATCTGCGCGGCATCCAGCTTGATGGTCGCATCGAACTGTGCGCCGTCGTCGCTATGCAGCGTGCGCCAGTAGGCCACCGCCTTGTCCCAAGCCGCGCCTTGCGGCGCGAACGGGCGGCCCTTGAGGTAATCGATGGTGGTGTCGTCCGCCGCGATCATGCCGGCGCGCGCACCCGCCTCGATCGCCATGTTGCACAGCGTCATGCGCCCTTCCATCGACAGGCCGCGTATCGCGCTGCCGGCAAACTCGATTGCGTAGCCAGTGCCGCCCGCCGTGCCGATCCTGCCGATCACCGCCAGCGCGATGTCCTTGGCGGTCACGCCCTTGGCGATCACATCCTTTCCTGGCGCGCCCTCAATCACCACCTGCATGGCCTTGGATTTTTTCATCAGCAAACACTGCGTCGCCATCACATGCTCGACCTCTGAGGTGCCGATGCCGAACGCCAGCGCGGCGAACGCGCCATGCGTGCTGGTGTGTGAATCGCCGCACACCACCGTCATGCCCGGCAGGGTCGCGCCCTGCTCCGGGCCGACCACATGGACGATGCCCTGGCGCAGGTCGTTCATCTTGAATTCGAGAATGCCGAAGTCGTCGCAGTTCTCGTCGAGGGTCTG
>JAUYGW010000094.1 GCA_030690245.1 Gallionella sp.
ATGCGCCTGCTCAACCGCCAGGCGGGGCTGCTCTCGCTCGACCATCTCGGCATGCCGCCCGACATGCTCGCGCGCTTCCGCCAGATCCTGCAGCGCAGTAACGGCATGGTGCTGGTGACCGGGCCGACCGGCAGCGGCAAAACCACCACGCTGTATGCCGCGCTGGCCGAAATCAACACCATCGATCAGAAGATCATTACCGTGGAAGACCCGGTGGAATACCGCCTGCCCGGCATCAACCAGGTGCAGGTGAACGAGAAGATCGAACTGACCTTTTCGCGGGTGCTGCGGTCCGCGTTGCGCCAGGACCCGGATGCGATCCTGATCGGCGAAATGCGCGATGCGGAAACCGCGCAAATCGGCCTGCGCGCCGCGATGACCGGCCACCTGGTGTTTTCCACCCTGCACACCCGCGATGCCGCCGGCACGCTGTTCCGCCTGGTGGATATGGGCACGCCGCGCTTCATGGTGGCCTCCTCGGTGCAGGTCGTCATCGCGCAGCGCTTGTTGCGGCGCGTCTGCGGAAGCTGCAGCGAAGCGCATCTTCCCTCGCCGCAGGAAGGCGAGTGGCTGAAGATCGAAGGCGTGCCGCCCGAACAATGGGGGGGCTTGCTGCACGGGCGGGGCTGCTCGCATTGCAATGGCACCGGCTATCGCGGCCGCCTGGGCGTGTATGAAATGCTGGAAATGAACCGCGAATTGGTCGAGGCGGCCTCGCACGAAAGCGTTAATATTTTTATGCAGGCCGCAAGGCAGTATATGCGCGGCAAAACCATGCTCGATCACGCGCTGGAGCAAATGAAGCAAGGCAACACCACGGCCGCCGAGGTGATGCGCATCAGTAACCAGGTGGAAGATTGACGATGGGTGTTTTCGCCTATAAGGGGCGCAACGGGCGCGGCGAACTGGTGGAAGGCACGCTGGAGGGTGAGGATAGCGGGGCTGTCGCCGACCGGCTGATGAAAGACGGCGTTACGCCCACCGACATCAAGCCGTCCCGCGCTCTGTCGGGCAGCACAACCGGCGGCACGTCGGGCAAGCAGGACTGGTTCAAACGGCTGTTTCTCGAGAAGCCCATCACCCCGATGGATTTGCTGCTGTTCAGCCGCCAGATGTACACCCTGCTCAAGGCCGGCGTGCCGATCATGCGCGCGTTGGCGGGCTTGCAGGAATCCACGCAGAACCCGCTTTTTGCGGCGATGATTCAGGACTTGCGCGAGAGCCTGGACAGCGGGCGCGAACTCAGCGCCGCAATGCGCCGCCACCCCAAGATTTTTGCGCCGTTTTACGTCAGCATGGTGCAGGTGGGCGAAATGACCGGCATGCTGGATGAAACCTTCATCCGCCTGTACGACCATCTGGAGTTCGAGCGCGATATGCGCGAACGCATCAAGACCGCGATGCGTTATCCCGGCTTTGTGATGCTGGCCATGGCGATCGCCATCGTGATCGTCAACCTGTTTGTGATTCCCGCGTTCGCCAAGGTGTTTGCGGGCTTTCACGCCGAGTTGCCGTTCATGACCAAATTGCTGTTTGGTTTTTCCAACTTCATGTTGAGCTACTGGATGCTGATGATGGCCGTGGCAATTGCCGCAGTGCTGGGTTTCCGCTCCTATATCAACACGTCGGTTGGGCGCTACGAATGGGACAGATACAAATTCAAATTGCCGATTGCAGGAAAGATCATCCTCAAATCCACCCTGGCGCGGTTCGCGCGCAGCCTGGCGCTTTCCTTCAAGAGCGGGATGCCGATCCTGCAAGGGCTCAGCGTGGTCAGCATGGTGGTGGATAACGAATTCATGCGCGGTCGCATCGAGCAGATGCGCGAAGGCGTGGAGCGCGGCGAGAGCATCCTGCGCACCGCAGTCGCCGCCGAGGTGTTCAATCCGGTGGTCTTGCAGATGATCGCGGTGGGCGAAGAAACCGGCGACATGGACGGGCTGATGTTCGAGGTTGCCGACATGTACCAGCGCGAGGTCGAATACGAGGTCAAGAGCCTGAGCTCGCAAATCGAACCGATCCTGATCGTGTTCCTCGGTATCCTGGTGCTGATCCTCGCTCTCGGCATATTCCTGCCGATGTGGGATCTCGGCAAGGCGGCGATGCCCCGATGAAATTCAGGATCGAGGATCGAGGATCGAGGATCGAGCCGGAAAGCGGGGTGGGATTAACTCAATCCTCGATCCTCGACCCTGATGAAATCCCTGGTGAAACGACTAGCCATTCCACCAGGCTGTCAAAGAACGGCAACCAAGTGGCTGGTTATCGATCCTCAAAAGGTTTCACCCTCATCGAACTGATCGTAGTGATCATCATCGTCGTGGTGATGATGGGCGTGTTTCTCGATCGCATGCTGTATTACGCGGAGCAGGCCGAGAAGACCGCTATGGTGGAAGTGAGCAACGCGATACAAAGCGCGCTGGTCATGCAATACGGGCTGATCCTGACGCGCGGCCGGCCGTCCGATGTGCCGCAATTGATGCGGGAAAACCCGGTGAACTGGTTGCAAAAAAAACCGCGCAATTACGCCGGAGAATTTTACGACCCCACCCCGCTGACCGTGGAGTCAGGCAACTGGATGTTCGATCTCAAGACTCGCGACCTGGTCTATGTCGTGCGCAATGCCAATTACTTCAAGCCGGGCAAAGACGGCAAGAAATGGATACGCTTCCATGTCGTCATAAACTACGAAGCATCGCGTCTGCCTTCCTTGCAAAACGCCCCCGCAACGTTGACCGGCACGCTGTTTGAACCGGTTGAGCCATACTCGTGGTTTTGATGATATAGGCGAGCCCGGATGGTTCTTGCTTAAAACGGCAGTTGAACCACGAAGGGCGCGAAGAAGGTCTTTGAGAATGCCAATCGCCCTGATGTGACTCCTATTCGTTATGCGGGTGAGCATCAAACGGCGTGCAATCCTATGAAAAATCTTCGCGATCCAGGTGTGCTTCGTGGTGAAGTATTTTTTTAGTGTGAAATTTCAATTGTTCACCTTACCCCCTTTTGTTATGCTTGTTTTCGTAGGGAGGGTGCGATTGCTCCGGCTTGCCGGGTAGCAAGTGTCTGCTTTTTGTGCAGGTCGGAGTAAGAGGATTTAACATGTCAATTGATATTTTTCTATGGCGCGCCCTGGCTATTTTCTTGCTGATTGGCGCGATAATGGGCGTTGCAGTTTCCCTGTTGCTCATCTTCAAGCCGCATCTCCTGGCGCGTACCAGCCAGATGGCCAACCGCTGGGTTTCCACGAGCCGGATGGATCAAATGCTGAATCGCAGCATCGGCATTGAGCAGTGGTTTTACCAGCACCATCGCCTGCTCGGCATATTGATCACCTTCGGGGCGTGCTACATTCTCGTGTACTTTGGCTTGCTGTTCGACAAGCCCGCCACCCTGCAAAGCCTGTCCGGTTATGCGCCGAACTGGCTGCGCGACATCTCGCTGGATGCGCTGGTGCTCGCCTCGCTGATCGGCGCGGTGGTTGCGCTGTTTGTCGGTTTGTTCCTGTGGTTGCGCCCCAGCCTGCTGCGCGGTATCGAAGAATCGGCCAATCAATGGATATCCTCGGACCGTGCCGTCAGGGCGCTGGAGGTGCCGCACGACCAAGTGGAACGATTTGTCGCAAGACATTTCCAACGGGTTGGCTGGCTGTTGCTGGTCGCGAGCGGTTACTTGTTTTTCGTGCTGTTCCGCTGGCTGGCGTAGCCTGAATGAAGCGAAGCGGAATCCGGGGGCGGCAGGCATGCTATCTCATAGGCTGGAATAGATAGCAGTTGCGCGCGAATCAAATTTCGCTTACATTGTGCTGCGTGTAAAATTCTTGTTGCGGCAAGAATTTGCGGGCGAAGTGAACTTTCTTGTTAATTTGGGCTGCGGCCCTTAGACGAGGCTCAGGACTGGCCCCGAAACCTTAGGAGAATGAAAATGAAAAAACAATCTGGTTTTACCTTAATCGAATTGATCATGGTGATCGTGATTCTGGGCATCCTGGCGGCGACCGCGCTGCCGAAGTTTGCTGACTTGAGCAAGGATGCGCGTTTTGCATCCCTTAAGGGTGCGGAAGGGGCAATTCGCTCTGCGGCTGCCATCGCTCATGCCGCGTATTTGGTCAAGGCCAGCGATGTGGTGACGATCGAGGGAACACCCTACACGTTAGTGGATGGTTATCCAGACAGTGCCAATATCAAGGATCTTGCCGGTCTGGACGCTAGCTTTATTTCGGTTACTTCTGCATCTGGAGTTGCTTATGTTCCGACAGGGGCATCTACAACTGGCAACTGCAAGGTGGAGTATATCAATGGTAATCCGCCAACAATTAATGTTGGTACGGCTAATGCGGATGATTGCGGATCGTAAGCCTGCGCAGAATGGGCTGAGCTTGCGATACCCAGTATAGCAACAAAATATGGGGAGGCTTCGGCCTCCCCTGTTTTTTGTCTGCGGGTTTGCGCTTTTTGTTACACTGAGATCACCCCATTTTTGTAATGGCCCGACCTGCTGAACCCGATGACTATCCGCCAAAGCGAAATACCTCCAGGCCGTGCGCTGGCCGGATGCACCGAGCCAATACACTTGCATGCTATCAGGCCGCACCAGCCGCATGCCCCGTCTTGTCAGCATGGCTTCACCCTGGTCGAGCTGGTCATGGTGATGATCATCGTCGGCATCCTTGCGGTATTTGCCGCGCCGCGTTTTTTTGACGCTGATGCCTTCAAGTCCCGTGGATTTTCTGATCAGGTGCATGCCTCGTTGCGCTACGCGCAAAAAATTGCGATCGCGCAGCGGCGTTTCGTCTGTGTCACCATCGCAGGCAACAGCCTTTCCCTTGCGACAGGGACGGTTGCGACTTGCGGCACGCCACTGGCTTCATCGTCGAGTGGCGGAAACTATGTAATCGATGCGCCGGCCAGCGTAACCGTTACCGATGCATCGTTTTATTTTAAGGCGCTGGGCAGCCCCAGCGCAGGCGTAACGGTGAGCGTGACCGGCGGCGACATGACGCGCAACATTATCGTGGAAGCTGAGACGGGTTATGTGCATTGAACCGTCATTCCCGCGCAGGCGGGAATCCAGCAGATTAAACATCCCTTGTGAAGCGAGACAAAAGCTAGGTTTTGTCCGTTATGCGGAGCCTTTGTCTTGCTGGATTCCCGCCTGTGCGGGAATGACGAGGCAGCGCGGCATCAGCCTGATCGAGCTGATCATGTTCATCGTCATCGTCAGCGTCGCGCTGGCGGGCATCTTGCTGGTGATGGATACGGTTACCAAAAGCAGTGCCGATCCGCTGATCCATAAGCAATCCCTGGCGATTGCCGAGTCGCTGCTGGAGGAGGTGGAGCTGATGCCGTTCACCTATTGCGATCCGGATGATCCAACAGCGGCGACGGCAACTTCCACAGCAGAATGTACTGTACGGATTGAAAGCGCGGGGCTGGATACAGCGTTTGCGCCCTACCAGGACATCGATGAAACGCGTTACTCGACTACCGCGCCATTCGACAACGTCAACGATTACGATGCTTTTTCGATGAGCGGTGCGGGCGGCATCAAGGATATTACCGGCACGGCGATTTCTGCCGCGCTGGATGGCTATTCCGCCAGCATCAATGTGAGCGACACGACCTTGCCTGACGTGGCTGCGGGTGACGCACTGCTCATCGCCGTTACCGTCACCGGGCCGGGTGGCACGTCGGTGGTGGTCGAGGGCATCCGCACCCGCTACGCGCCGAGGACGCTGCCATGATGGAAAACAGGATCGAGGATCGAGGATTGAGGATTGAGTCAAACCGGCTGCGCGGTAAGCGCCGCTCCTCGATCCTCGATCCTCGATCCTCGAAAGGCTTCACTCTGGTCGAGATGATCATGGTGATCGTCATCACCGGCATCATCGGCGGCATCGTCGCCGTGTTCCTCAAGGCGCCGGTGCAGCAGTATGTCGATGTGGCGCGCCGCGCCGACATGAGCGACATCGCCGATACCGCGTTGCGCCGCATTGGCCGCGACTTGCGCCTGGCGCTGCCGAACAGCGTGCGCGTGACAGGCACCTGCGACGGCACCGCCGCCTGTTTCATCGAGTTTCTGCCGACCAAAGGGGGCGGGCGCTATCGCGCGGGGATGGGCGGGGACGAGCTGGACTTTACTGTGGCGGATAGCACTTTCGAGGTGCTGGGGCCGATGCCGACGGGGCTGGTCGCCGGCACGGATCAGATCGTGGTGTACAACCTCGGCATAGCGGGCGCGGATACCTATGCGGGGGATAACCGCGCGACGGTTTCTGCACCTCCGGCGGGCGCGGTCGCCAATATTGCATCCAAATTATTTCCGTTCGATTCGCCGGGGCACCGCTTCCATGTGATTTCCGCTCCGGTGAGCTACGTGTGTTCCCCCGTCGCGGGCGGCGCCGGAGGTACGTTGACGCGCTATTGGGGATATGCAATCCAGGTCACACAACCGTCGAATACCGCCGTTGCGCCGCTTTCAACGGCGAACAATGCATTGCTGGCGACCCATGTCAGCAGTTGCCGTTTCAGTTACGATGCCTTCGTGGTCGCGCAGCGTTCCGGCCTGGTAACGACAAACCTCGGCATCACCGAAGAAGGCGAAACCGTCACGCTTTACAGCGCGGTGCATGTGAGCAATCAGCCATGATGAAAAACAGGATTGAGGAGCGAGGATTGAGGATTGAGTCAAAACCACTGCATGGCGCGCGCCACACCTCAACTCGCTACTCGCTGCGCGGCGTGCGCCATAATTCACCTCGCTCCTCCAATGGTTTCAGCCTGGTTTCCGCCATCTTTCTGCTGGTGGTGATCGCCGCGCTTGGCACCTTTGCGGTGACCCTTTCCACCACGCAGCAGCAGAGCGCCGCGCTGGATGTGATGGGCGCGCGGGCATACCAGGCGGCGCGCGCCGGGGTGGAGTGGGGTGCGTATCAGGTGTTGCAGAATTCTGCGGTGGCGGGCGAATTTTCCGACAATTGCCGATCCGTCCCGACTTCTCAAGTGGTTGCCCCATTGCCGAACACGCTGGCCGGATTCAACGTCAACGTGGAATGCACGGCGACTTCGCATGGAGGGGGGCCGGCGACGTTGTGGGTTTACAGCCTGACCTCGACCGCGACGCAGGGCACAGTGGCCACGCCGGACTACGTCGAGCGGCAGATGATGGTTACAATTGCGCAATAATTATCGAGATCGTCAGGACAAATGCGGGAGTTTTTTATACGAATGTGGGCTCAGAATCCCGCGTTGACCAGGCAAGGCGGGAGCAAAGTGCAAAACCTGCGGTCCCCGCTTGTCGCCGCCGATGCGGCGATTTCTCCCGGTTTTCCAGCCGGTTTTACGGTTGATGTCGAAGGAGATGGGAGATGAACGGTATTCTGGCTTGGGGAAATTGCGACCTGATTAAGCTATTAGACATGCCACTTGGTTGCCAAAAGATGGCAACCAAGTGGCTGGTTATAGGCTGCCCAAAAACGCCAGCCAAGTCGCTGGTTATGTCCCCGTTTTCCTGTCGGCTTTTGCGAGTAAGATCATGAAGAAAATCCGGCCTTTCTTCGGGATTGCGGCGCGGGCCGGGCTGGTCGCGGCTGTTTTCGTCGGTCTTTTCTTGTTCCCGGCACAGGCCCATGCCGATCGAACAATCACCTCCGTGACACTGAATGGCGCATCCAGTGTCACGGTAGCTCCCGGCGCGACCATTGCCGCAGCAGTGAATGTGACCACCGACGGAAGCGGCTCTAATGCAAGATGGCGGTCAACCGGCTGGAGCATCAGCGCAACAGCGCCCGGTGCGGTCACCTGTGTCGATCATCCGAACCATGACGGCGCGGGAGCCTATAGCGAGACCTTCAGCATTACCGCCCCGACCACGTCCGGCACCTATAACGCGTATTTCATCGGCTATAACAACGACAGTTGCTCTTCGGGTGCGAGCGCAACCCGCACCATGACGAATGCCGTCATCGTCACCGGAGCCGCCCCCCCCACGGCTACTACCAATGCCGCCAGCGCGGTGACCCCCTATGTGGCGACGCTGAATGGCACGGTCAGCAGCAACGGCGCAAGCACCGCGGTTAGCTTCGAGTATGGACTAACGACTTCCTATGGCTACTCGACCACGCCAAGCACGTCGTTGGCCGATGACGCAGTCAACGCTGCGGTTTCAGACGACCTGTTCGGACTGAATTGCAACACTACATTTCATTACCGGGTCAAGGCCACCAACAGCGCGGGCACGGCCTACGGCGCCGATCAGACATTCACTACCGGTGCATGCACCGCGCCATTTCCCGCGACCGCCTGCGCCGCCACGCGCTTCAACGGCGACCTGGGCTGCACGGCCAACGACGTTAATATCACCGACATAACCCTCGCTCCGACCGGCCAACAATCCTCCTGCGTGAGCGGCACCCCGGTAACTCTGGATCTCGACATGACAGTGAATTTTTCTTCGCCCGACCGCTGGGACGTGGGTATCTTCATTGCCAACGATGGCAAATTGCCGACGCTGCTGCCGGCCAATGGCGGTGCGAGCAGTTGTTCCGTGGCGGTGCTGCCTATCATTCCCGAGACAGGCAGCTATACCTTCCCAGACCTCGACGGTCTGCCGCAGGGGACGGCCGACACCTGCGGCGACGGCAGCGGCGCAATTAACGGCGGCACCGGCAGCGGCGTCAAGCGCATGACCGGCGTCACCATACCCTGCTATGCGACTCCCGATAGCGGCGGAAAATTATTCGTTCCGTTCGTCGTGTCCTGGGACAACCAGAAAAGCC
The DNA here is from genome assembly GCA_030690245.1 of Gallionella sp. Lineage (GTDB taxonomy): Bacteria > Pseudomonadota > Gammaproteobacteria > Burkholderiales > Gallionellaceae > Gallionella. The sequence continues at coordinate 8,774 of JAUYGW010000094.1, forward strand.
CGATCGGGGGTATATGTACATCCAATCAATACCCGGTGCCCAACACAACGTCAAAATGCAACGCCCCGCTGAGCTCCGTGCCCATCA
>JAUYGW010000107.1 GCA_030690245.1 Gallionella sp.
AAAAGATTATCTCGCACGCGAGAGACTTTGTCGCCATCACGCAAAAATGGATAAAACAACTGCGGGCTCGTGGTCCGAAGAAGCCGAGATTTGGGCTAATACCAAGTCTCGCTGATCAGAACCCGTGCGCCCATTGGCGCAGTCCGATGGACATGATCTTCCAGGGGCGGTCGACAAGGGTATTCCAAGCGTAGCAGCAGTGATCGACGATATCGTCGTAGGATTTGAAGACGCGGTTCGAGAGCCAGTTGTCACGCATATACTGCCAGATGTTTTCTACGGGATTAAGTTCAGGGCATTTCGGCGGCAGGGCGAGGATGGTGATGTTGGCGGGAATGAGCAATCTTGCTGACAGATGCCATCCGGCCTGATCGACGAGGAGGACGGCATGGGCTCCTGGTGCGACCGCCTTGGCGATTTCCGCGAGGTGCAGGTTCATCGCTTCGATATTGCAGGAGGGCAGGATCAGAGCCGCGCCCTTGCCCTGTTTCGGGCAGATGGCACCAAAGATATAGGTCGATGCGGTTCGCTGATCTCGCGGAGCGCTCGGGCGAGTCCCGCGTTTGGCCCACCTGCGGGTGATCTTGTTCTTCTGGCCGATACGAGCCTCGTCCTGGAACCAAATTTCTATCTTGCCGACATCGATTGCGTTTTCGCGCGCGACTTCATCCAGGCGCGCTGGGAACTTTTTTTAAAATCCTCGATGGCTCCCTCGGCCTGCGCATGATGGCGGGGTCGGGCTGAGAGCTTTCGGTAACCCATCACGCGAAGCTCCCGGCTCAGCGTCTGCTTGGCGACCGTGATGCGGAACTCCTCGTATATCCATTGCGAAAGATCAATCAGCCGCCAGCGCACGACACCGTGGATCGCCGGGATCGGGCCGCTCTCGATCATCCGCACAATCGCCTGGCGTTGCACATCATTGAGCCTCGAGGGTTGACCGGGCGATTTGCCGTCAAGCAGGCCGGCAGCACCCCGCGCATTGAACCGCATCACCCAGTCCCGGATGATCTGCAGCGTCACGCCGCCAATCCTCGCCGCCTCGGTGCGGGTCGCCCCATCGTAAATCGCCGCCAGCGCCAAAAGCCGCCGAGCCTGCGGGCCATCCTTCGTCTTCCTCGCAAGTGCGCGCAGTTGAGATGCCGTGAAATCCCCGCGCAACGATACTGGAATGGACATGACGAACCTCCATCG
>JAUYGW010000109.1 GCA_030690245.1 Gallionella sp.
AAGCGGCTGCGGAAATAGCTCTCCAGCTGCGGCGTCAGATTGATCTCCGGAACCAGCAGCAACACCTGCCCGCCGCATTGCAGCACAGCGCGCATCAGATGCACATACACCTCGGTCTTGCCGCTGCCGGTGATGCCGTGCAGCAGGAAGCAGGCATAGCCCTGCGCCGCGTTGACCGCATCCACCGCAAGCTGCTGTTCGCCGGTCAGAATGTGCGCACCGTTGAAAATGTGGCTTTTCTCGTTCGCCTCCTCGCCCGCTTGCGGGAGAGGATTGAGGAGAGGGCTTCTCGTAGATGCAACACTCTCGGCCCACCCCTCCGCCGCCAGCACCTTCAACTGCGCCCCCGCCGTCGCCGACAGGCTCTTGAGCTGCGCCAGATTGCACGGCTGCTCCGCCAGCTTCGCGAGGATGCGCCGCTGCACTACCTTGCGTTTCGGAAATAATTCGAGATCGAGCGCCGCTCCGCTCGCCGTCAGGCGATACGACAAAATTACTCTACTGATGATGGGTTTGTCTGAACGCAGCCGCGTCGGCAACGCGGACAACACCGTCTGCCCGACCGGATAGCGGTAATAGTCGCTGCAAAAGCGCAGCAGGCCGAGCAGCTCCGCCGACAGCGGTGCGCTGTCGAGCAGCACCTGCATTACCGGCTTGATGCGCTCCGGCGCCATCTCCGTAGCGGCGACACATTCCATCACCACCCCGACCAGCTGCCTGCGCCCGAACGGCACGATCACGCGCTGGCCGGCCGCAACCGCAACACCCTCAGCCACCGTGTAATCAAACAAAGTGGCAAGCGGGACATCAAGGGCGACACGGACGATAGGCATAGCTGCTACCGGGCGGATGAGCCGAAGGCGTTATCCGCCACACGGAATGAGCGTAACGTCATCCGCCCGCTATTCATCCCGCTCCCCCCCGCCTTCAGTGTCGCCACATCCACCGCCCAATCATGCGGATATATCCCATCCGCCACGAAGCGATGAAATGAAGAATATGGCCAATCGGCAGCGTGTTCCACCAACCCGTGCTTGAACGGATTGATATGCACGTAATCGACATGCGCCGCGTAGTCGCGGTCATCGCGAATGGTATGTTCCCAGAAACGCCGCTGCCAGATGCCGCGCTCGCCTTTGCGCTCCCGAACTGCCGACAAGCTTTCGGTTTTAGGCAGCGTCTTCGCAAACGCAATCTTGATCGCCTTCCATCGCGACGAGTAATCGACATCGCCGGGAGGCAAAGTCCAAACGCAATGCATGTGATCCGGCAACACCACCCAGGCATCGATATGAAACGGGCGCTGCACACGAACCTGCCGCACCGCATCTCGCAGGGCGTCGATATGCTCGACCAGCAGACGCTCGCGGCGCTCCAGCAGGTTGACCGTGAAGAAATAGGTTCCCCCAGAAACGCGGTTGCGGCGGTAGTCAGGCATTGGCGGGGAGTGGCAACAACGCAGGTCGGATGAGCGCAGCGTTATCCGACGATGGTCGGATGCGTATCTCCTGTCGGATAACGCGATGAAACCGCTCATCCGACCTACACTGATCTGCATTTAATTTCACGGCGTAATTAATTTAATGCTGGGAAAATAGCTCTGATATCGCCGCGCATCGCGCGTCAGCAGCGGGCAACCGAGCACGGCGGCGTGCGCGCCAATAAAGAAATCGGCCAGTACGTTGTTGGCTTTACCACCTTGCCGCCGATATTGCGCGAAGGCTTTGCCCGCCAGAAACAAGGCGGGGCGGGGCAATTCCAATACTGTCAGGCCGAGATTTCCGATAGTTTTATCCAGCGCTTCCACTTTTGAAAATGTCAGTGACAGTTCGGCGTAGATGATGGGGTTGATGGTCAGCGGGTGCACTTTTGATTGCGCGCGCAATTGTGCGATTGACCAGTCTGCCCATTCCGGATCGTCTTCCAGAACGTCGATCAGCACATTGGTATCGACGAGCAGCATTAACTATTGCCGCGCAGCAGTGCCATCAAATCATCGGTACGCCATTTAATATCCGCCTTGCCGCGAGCGGCCTCGAAGCGATCCGGCTTGCGGCTGGCGCGTGCGCCGACTTTGTGTATGACTACATCGCCCTCCCGATTGACCGCGAACTGCACCGAGCAACCCGGTGCCATGTTGAGCGCATCGCGAATCTGCTTGGGGATGGTGACTTGGCCTTTGCTGGTAAGTGTAGTGGTCATGACAATCCTCGCTGATGTATTACGTGGCTGGGTATTGTAATACCGCAAAAAAATACCGACAAGCAAATTACTTGGCGTGTAAGGAGCGCATAAAAAAAGCCGCAGGAAATGCCTGCGGCTTTTTGTTCAAGCGGCTTGTTTAATGATACTTGCGGCTCAGCTCGTGCACCGCAGCAACCAGTGCCGCGACATGTTCCGGGTTGGTGTGTTGCGAGATGCCGTGGCCCAGGTTGAACACATGGCCGCTGCCGTAGCCGTAGCTGCTGAGCACTTTTTCTGTTTCGGCACGAATCGCATCGGGCGAGGCAAATAAGACTGCCGGGTCGAGGTTGCCCTGCAGCGCGACTTTATGGCCGACCTTCTGCCGTGCGATGCCGATATCCATGGTCCAGTCCAGGCCGATCGCATCGCAGCCGGTGTCGGCGATGCTTTCGATCCACAGACCGCCGCCCTTGGTGAACACGATGTTCGGGATGCGCACGCCGTCTTTTTCCTTGATCAGGCCGTCGACGATGCGCTGCGTATAGGCCAGCGAGAATTCGTGGAACGCCGCATGCGACAGCACGCCGCCCCAGGAATCGAAGATCATCACGGCCTGCGCACCGGCTTCAATTTGCGCATTCAGGTAGGCGATCACCGCCTGGGTGGTCACTTCGAGGATGTGGTGCATCAGCTTGGGCTCGTTGTACATCAAGGTCTTCACCCTGGCGTAATCGTCGCTGCCGCCGCCTTCGACCATGTAGCAGGACAGCGTGAACGGGCTGCCGGAGAAACCGATCAGCGGCACGCGGCCATCCAGTGTCTTGCGGATCTGCGTCACGGCGTCGGTGACATAGCGCAGATCCTTGCCGATGTCCGGCACGCGCAGCGCCTTGATCGCCGCTTCGTCGCGCAACGGGCGCTCGAACTTCGGGCCTTCGCCATCGGAAAAATACAGGCCCAGCCCCATCGCATCCGGTACGGTCAGGATGTCCGAGAACAGGATCGCCGCATCCAGCGGGAAACGATCCAGCGGTTGCAGCGTCACCTCAGTGGCATAGTCCGGGTTCTTGCACAGGCCGAGGAAGCTGCCGGCGCGTTTGCGCGTTTCGCGGTACTCCGGCAGAAAACGACCGGCCTGGCGCATCATCCACATTGGCGTGTAGTCGGTCGGCTGGCGCAGCAACGCGCGCAGGAAGGTGTCGTTTTTCAGTTTGAAGTTCATATTTACCTTTGATAATTTTTCTTGTCGTTCGGGCGGGATGAATCCCGCCCCTACAGGTCAGCGCGGCAAAACGGTGCTGCCCATCAAAAACTCGTCCACCGCACGCGCGCACTGGCGGCCTTCGCGGATCGCCCACACCACCAGCGACTGGCCGCGGCGCATGTCGCCCGCGGCGAACACCTTGTCCCGGCTGGTGCGGTAATTCTCGCTGTCGGCCTTGACGTTGCCGCGCGCATCCTTCTCCACACCGAATGCATCCAGTACCGGCTGCAACGGGTTGGTGAAGCCCATCGCCAAGAAAACCAGGTCGGCCTTCAGTTCGAATTCGCTGCCGGCGATCTCGCTCATCCTGCCGTCCTTCCATTCGACGCGCACCGCTTTGATGGCCTTGAGCACGCCCTTCTCGCCGATGAACTCCTTGGTGGCAATCGCCCAGTCGCGCGAGCAGCCTTCGTCGTGCGAGCTGGAGGTGCGCAGCTTGAGCGGCCAGTTCGGCCACACCAGCGATTTGTTCTCCTGCTCGGGCGGACGCGGCATCACTTCGATCTGCGTCACCGAGGCCGCGCCGTGGCGGTTCGATGTACCCACGCAATCGGAACCGGTATCGCCGCCGCCGATCACCACCACATGCTTGCCCTTCGCGTTGATCGGGTTCTTGCCGTCGCCGGCCACTTCCTTATTCTGCGGGATCAGGAACTCCAGCGCGTAATGCACGCCTTTCAGTTCGCGTCCCGGCATCGGCAGGTCGCGCGGCTGTTCCGAGCCGCCAGCCAGGATCACCGCGTCGAACTTCTTCAGCAATTCGTCCGGCGTAACCGTCTTCTTTGCATCGTTCGCCACGCCCTTGGCCAGCATACCCTTGCCTGGTTTTTCCTTGCCGACGAAGGTGCCGGTCTGGAACTTCACGCCCTCGGCCTCGAGCTGCGCCATGCGCCAGTCGATCAGGCGCTTGTCGAGCTTGAAGTCCGGGATGCCGTAGCGCAGCAGGCCGCCGATGCGGCTGTTCTTCTCGAACACGGTAACCGCATGGCCGGCGCGCGCCAGTTGCTGCGCCGCCGCCAGTCCCGCGGGGCCGGAACCGATCACGGCAACCTTCTTGCCGGTCTTCTTCGTAGCTGGTTGCGGCACTACCCAGCCGTTCTCGCCGCCCTTGTCGATGAGGAAGTGTTCGATGGACTTGATTCCCACCGCATCGCCGTCGATGTTCACCGTGCAGGCCGCCTCGCATGGCGCGGGGCAGATGCGCCCGGTGAACTCGGGGAAGTTGTTGGTGGAATGCAGCACCTCCAGCGCTTCGCGCCAGTTGCCCCGGTACACCAGGTCGTTCCAGTCCGGGATGATATTGTTGACTGGGCAGCCCGAAGTGCAAAAAGGGATGCCGCAATCCATGCAGCGCGCGCCCTGTATCCTGGCCTGCTCGTCGGTCAGGTGCAGCGTGAACTCGCGGTAATTTTTCAGCCGCTTCTCCACCGGCAGGCTGGCTTCACTCTGCCGCTGGAATTCGATGAATCCGGTGATCTTGCCCATAATTAACTCACCTTCTCGGGCGCAATGAATTGCGCCCCTACTTGTTGCGCCGCGATTTCCTGCAACGCGCGGCGGTATTCGGTCGGCATCACCTTGACGAACTTCGGCAGATATTGGTGCCAGTTATCCATAATGTCCTTGGCGCGCGCACTGCCGGTATGGTGCCAGTGGTTCCTGATGAACTCGCGCAGCACATGCTCATCTGCCTTGTTCAGGTGGTTGAAGTGCACGCGGCCATGTGCCTCCACTTCACCGGTTTCGCTGGCCTCGGCTTCGGCGGGAACGGGTTCGAGTTCTACCATCGCCAGGTTGCAGCGTTTCTCGAAGCCGCCGTCCTCGTCCAGTACATAGGCCACGCCGCCGGACATGCCTGCGGCAAAGTTGCGCCCGGTCTGGCCGAGCACGATGACTATGCCGCCGGTCATGTATTCGCAGCCGTGGTCGCCCACGCCTTCCACCACCGCGACGGCCCCGGAGTTGCGCACCGCGAAACGTTCGCCGGCCACGCCGCTGAAATAGCATTCGCCGGAAGTCGCGCCATACAGCACGGTGTTGCCGACGATGATGTTCTCGTGCGATGCAATCCTGCATTCGCTGGGCGGCATGATCGCGATGCGCCCGCCGCACAGGCCCTTGCCGACGTAGTCATTGCCTTCGCCGCGCAACTCGAACGAAATGCCGTGCGCGAGAAACGCGCCGAAACTCTGCCCTGCGGTGCCGCTGAATTTCACGTTGATGGTGTCGGTGGGCAGTCCCATCTGGCCATAACGCTTGGCGACTTCATGCGACAACATCGTGCCGACGGTGCGGTTGACGTTGCCGATTCTGCTCTCGATGGCCACCGGCTTCCTGTCGTTCAGCGCGCCTTGCGCCTGGGCGATCAGGGCGTTGTCCAGCGCCTTCTCCAGTTCGTGATCCTGCTGTTCGGAATGGCGGCGCGCCACGCCAACCGGCATGTCCGGCTGGTGGAACACCCTGGAGAAGTCCAGCCCCTGCGACTTCCAGTGCGCGATGCCGTGTTGCATGCCCAGCAAATCGCTGCGCCCGATCAGCTCGTCGAACTTGCGGATGCCCAGTTGCGCCATGTATTCGCGCACTTCATCGGCGATGAAGAAGAAGAAGTTCACCACATGCTCAGGCTGCCCGGTGAATTTTTTGCGCAACTCGGGATCCTGCGTCGCCACGCCCACCGGGCAGGTGTTGAGGTGGCACTTGCGCATCATGATGCAGCCTTCAACCACCAGCGGTGCGGTGGCAAAACCGAATTCATCCGCGCCCAGCAACGCGCCGATCAGCACGTCGCGCCCGGTCTTGAGCTGGCCGTCCACCTGCAACGCGACGCGGCCGCGCAACTGGTTCAGCACCAGCGTCTGCTGCGCTTCGGCCAAGCCCAGCTCCCACGGCGTGCCGGCATGCTTGATCGAGGAAATCGGCGATGCGCCGGTGCCCCCGTCAAAACCGGAGATGACAATGTGATCTGCCTTGGTCTTGGCGACGCCGGCCGCGACCGTGCCCACCCCCACTTCGGAAACCAGCTTGACCGAAATCGATGCGGACGGGTTGGCGTTTTTCAGGTCATGGATGAGCTGCGCGAGATCCTCGATCGAATAGATGTCGTGATGCGGCGGCGGCGAGATCAGCCCCACGCCCGGCACCGAAAAACGCAGCTTGGCGATGTACTCGGATACCTTGTGGCCGGGCAACTGCCCGCCTTCGCCGGGCTTGGCGCCCTGCGCCATCTTGATCTGGATCTGGTCGGCGCTGGAAAGATATTCGGCGGTCACGCCGAAACGGCCCGACGCGACCTGCTTGATGCGCGAACGCAACGAATCGCCTTCCTTGAGTTCGCGATCGCTTGCGATGCGGCTCTTGCCGATGATGTCGGACAGCATTTCGCCGCCCTTGAATGACTTGGAACGCGCCGCATCCTCGCCGCCTTCGCCGGTGTTGGATTTGCCGCCGATGCGGTTCATCGCGATCGCCAGCGTGGTATGCGCCTCGGTGGAAATCGAACCGAGCGACATCGCGCCGGTGACAAAACGCTTGACGATCTCCCTGGCTGGCTCGACTTCCTCCAGCGGCACCGGAGCGCCTGCGGGCTTGATCTCGAACAGCCCGCGCAAGGTTTTCAGCTTCGTGCTTTGCTCATTGATCAGCCGCGCATATTCCTTGAAAGTCCCGGCATTGTTGGTGCGCGTGGCGTTCTGCAATTTTGCGATGGTATCGGGCGTCCACATATGCTCTTCGCCGCGCACGCGCCATGCATATTCGCCGCCCGCTTCCAGCGCGTTGGCCAACACCGGGTCGGCGCCGAAAGCGTTACGATGGGTGCGAACCGCCTCTTCGGCCACCACGCTTAAGCCGATGCCCTCGATCTGGGTCGCCGTGCCGGTGAAATATTTCTCGACGAATTCCACGTTCAGGCCGACCGCCTCGAAAATCTGTGCGCCGCAATAAGACTGGTAAGTGGAAATACCCATCTTGGACATCACCTTCATCAAACCCTTGCTGATTGCCTTGGTAAATCGCTGCTTGGCTAGCTTGGCATCGATTTCGGGGGCATCGGCCTTGGCGGACAGGCTCATCGCCATGATGGTCTCGTATGCCAGCCACGGGCACACCGCCTCCGCGCCATAGCCGGCCAGCAACGCAAAGTGATGCACTTCGCGCGCCGAACCGGTATCCACCACCAGGCCGGTGCTGGTGCGCGACCCGGCATGCACCAGATGATGGTGCACTTTGGAGCATGCCACCAGCGCGGGAATCGCCACGCGCTGCGCCGACATCGCGCGATCCGACAGGATCAGGACGTTGTAGCCGCCTGCCACCGCCTTGTCGGCGGCGGCGCACAGCGCCTGCACGGCATCTTCACAACCTGCCGCGCCTTGCGTGACCGGATAGGTCATATCGAGCACCAGCGAGCGGTAGCGCCCCTGGGTGAGCTGGTCGATGTTGCGCAATTTCGCGATGTCGTCGTTCGACAACACCGGCTGATGCACCTCCAGGCGCAACGGCGGGTCGGTTTCGTCGATGCCGAGCAGGTTGGGCTTCGGGCCGAGGAACGAGGTCAGCGACATGACGATTTCCTCGCGGATCGGGTCGATCGGCGGATTGGTGACCTGCGCGAACAGTTGCTGGAAATAATCGTAGAACGAGCGGTTTTTGTTCGACAGCACCGGCAAGGCCGCATCCGCGCCCATCGAGCCGATGGCTTCCTCGCCGGCATTGACCATCGGCGCCAGGATGAACTTGATATCTTCCTGCGAATAGCCGAATGCCTGCTGCATATCCAGCAGCGCTGTAGGGGCGCGATTGATCGCGCCCTTGTTGCCGGCTACCGGGCTGTCGGCCAGCGGCAAATCAGCCAGGAAATAGCGCGACTGCTCGATCCACTGGCGATACGGCTTGGCCACGGCGAGCCGGCTCTTCAACTCGTCATCCTCCACGATGCGCCCGGCCTGCATGTCGATCAGGAACATCTTGCCCGGCTGCAAACGCCACTTCTTGACGATCTTGTGCTGCGGGATATCCAGCACGCCCATTTCAGACGCCATCAGCACCACGTCGTCATCGGTGATCAAATAACGCGCCGGGCGCAAACCGTTGCGGTCCAGCGTCGCGCCGATCATGCGCCCGTCGGTGAACGCCACCGCGGCCGGGCCGTCCCACGGCTCCATCAGCGCGGCGTGGTATTCGTAAAAGGCGCGCCGCTCCTCATCCATCAACGGGTTGCCCGCCCACGCCGCGGGGATCAACATCATCATCGCGTGCGGCAGCGAATAGCCGCCCATCACCAGCAATTCCAGCGCGTTGTCGAAACAGGCGGAATCGGACTGGCCTTCCACGATCAACGGCCAGAGCTTATCCAGATCTTCGCCGAACACCTTGGAAGACATTGCGGCATGGCGCGCAGCCATCCAGTTCACGTTGCCGCGCACCGTATTGATCTCGCCGTTGTGCGCGATCATGCGGAACGGATGCGCCCGTATCCAGGTCGGGAAAGTGTTGGTGGAGAAGCGCTGGTGCACCAGCGCCAGCGCGCTGACCACGCTTTCATCCTGCAAATCGAGGTAATACTTGCCAACCTGACCGGCCAGCAGCATGCCCTTATAGACAATGGTGCGCGCAGACAGCGAAGGAATATACAAACTCTGGTTGCCCCCCAAACGCCGCACCGCATGCTGCACCGTTTTGCGGATCACGAACAGCTTGCGCTCGAAAGCATCGGTATCGGCGCAATTCGCGCCGCGTGCGATGAATACCTGGCGCACGACGGGCTCCGCCTTCCTGACGCTCTCGCCCAGACCGGAGCTATCCACCGGCACATCGCGCCAGCCCAGCAACTGCTGCCCCTCGACGGCGATCTTGTCGGCGAGGATCTGCTCGCAAGCCGCGCGGGTTGCGGCATCGCGCGACAGGAACAGCATCCCCACGCCATAGCTGCCGGCCTCCGGCAATACGGTGCCCTGCGCCGCGCATTGCGCGCGCAAATACGCGTCGGGAATCTGCAACAAGATACCCGCGCCGTCACCGGCCAGCGGATCGGCGCCCACCGCACCGCGATGGGTCAAATTCTCCAGTATCTGCAAGCCCTGACGCACCATGTCATGGCTCTGTTTTCCCTTGATATGCGCAACAAAGCCCACCCCGCAGGCATCGCGCTCCTGGCGCGGATCATAGAGGCCTTGCTGCATCGGCAAAAAAGAGTCGCTCACGGTGTTCCCCAATTCATACAAACGGGTATGGCGAGTTGCCACCCCTGATAATGAAACTCGCCATGCCCGTTCCCCCTATCCAACTTTCCCCCGCAAGCGGGAGAAAGGGCAAACGAATCGCTGCGCGAGTTCCACGTTAAATAGCCCATTCAATAAAGCCAAAAAATGGCGGCACATGCCGCCACGTCAAATACAAAAGCGAAAGGGCGGGGATTTTACCTTGTCTCCGAACTATGGGCAACCGCTCCGGAACGGCGCGGGCGCTAGAAGCCGACCGGCATTTCTTCCACCGCGAAAATGCGGCGGTGTTCGCGGATGGCATAGCGGTCGGTCATGCCGGCGATATAGTCGGCCACCGCGCGCGCGCGATCCGGCTCCGCCTGCCCGGCCAGCGGCTGGAATTGCGGCGGCAGCAGGCGGCTGTCGCTCATGAAAATGCCGAACAAATCACCGATGATGCGCTGCGCCTTGGCGCTCATGCGCATCACGAGGTAATGGCGGTACAAATGGGTGTGCAGGAAACTTTTCAGCGCACGCTGCCGCTCATTCATCTCCGGGCTGAAGGCGATCATCGCCGCCGCGCCGCGCACCTCTTCTATCGTAGCCGGATTCTGCGCGGCGATATTGCACTCGCTCTGCTGTATCAGGTCGGACACCAGCGTGTTGATCATGCGCCGCACGGTTTCATGCACCACGCGCCGCTCGTGCAGGTCGGGATAGTCGCGGCGCACTTCCTGCAAATGCGTTGCCACCAGCGGCACGGTGGAGAGTTGCTCGAGCGTGATCAATCCGGAACGCAGGCCGTCGTCCACGTCGTGATTGTTGTAGGCGATCTCGTCGGCAAGGTTGGCGATCTGCGCCTCCAGCGAGGGACGGCGGTTTTGCAGAAATCGTTCGCCCAGTTGACCGAGTTGCGCGGCGTGATCCGCAGAGCAATGCTTGAGGATGCCTTCGCGCGTCTCAAAACACAGGTTCAACCCGTCAAATGCGGCATAGCGTTCTTCCAGCAAGTCCACGACGCGCAGCGATTGCAGATTATGCTCGAAGCCGCCGTAGGCTTTCATGCAGGCATTCAGCGCATCCTGCCCGGCATGGCCGAACGGCGTATGCCCGAGGTCATGCGCGAGGGAAATCGCTTCGGCGAGGTCTTCGTTCAGGCGGAGTCGGCGCGCGATGGAGCGGGCGATTTGCGCGACTTCGATGCTGTGGGTCAGGCGGGTGCGGAACAGGTCGCCTTCGTGATTCACGAATACCTGGGTCTTGTATTCGAGGCGGCGAAACGCGCCGGAATGGATGATGCGGTCGCGGTCGCGCTGGAATTCGCTGCGGCTGTGCGGCGCGGCCTCGGCAATCCTGCGACCGCACGAGTTGATCTCGCTAACGGCATAGGGGGCGAGTTCAGTCATTTCGTTTTCAACTTGCAAGGGCTATCAGCCACGGATTAACACGGATCATCACGGATAGGCATGATGATAAACAGAACTCACCATGCACCCGCCGAACTGGCTCGGGGCCTGCCTTGGCATAAAAATATCCGTTTTTTCCTTGTAAATCCGTGTTCATCCGTGGCTAACTGCCGCTTGAGCAGCCTCCAGAGTCTGCCGCAACAATTCTTCCGGCACCTCGCCGTAAACCACGGCTCGCCCGATTTCCTTGAGCAGTACGAAGCGCATCTTGCCACCCTCCACTTTCTTGTCCAGCCCCATCAGATCGAGGTATTTTTCCACGCCCAGATCGGGGGCGACGGCGGGCAGCCCGGCGCGTTCGAACAGACTGCGGATGCGCGCCACATCCTGCGCGCTGATCCAGCCCAGACGCTGGGACAAGTCCGCAGCCATGATGGTGCCCGCCGCCACGCCCTCGCCATGCAGCCAGTTGCCGTAGCCCATGCCCGACTCGATCGCGTGACCGAAAGTGTGCCCCAGATTCAGCAAGGCGCGCTCGCCGCTTTCGCGTTCATCCGCCGCGACGACCTCGGCCTTGTTGCGGCAACTTCGCGCGATGGCATATTGCAGCGCTTCCGTATCGCGCGCGAGCAGCTTGTCCATGTTCTGCTCCAGCCATTCGAAAAACGGCAGATCGCGAATCAGGCCGTACTTGATGACCTCTGCAAGGCCCGCCGCGAGTTCGTTGTCCGGCAGGGTATTCAGCGTGGCTGTATCCGCCAGCACCACCTGCGGCTGGTAGAACGCGCCGATCATGTTCTTGCCGAGGGGATGATTGATGCCGGTCTTGCCGCCCACCGAAGAATCGACCTGCGCGAGCAGCGTGGTCGGAATCTGGATGAACGGCACGCCGCGCAGATAGGTCGCGGCTGCATAGCCCGTCATGTCGCCGATCACGCCGCCGCCGAGCGCGATCAACGGTGTAGTCCGTTCGCAGCGACTGGTCAGCAGCGCATCGTAAATCAGGTTGAGCGTGGCGGAGTTTTTATGCTGCTCGCCATCCGGCAGGATGATCGGCATGCTGCTGACACCGATGCTTTGCAGCGTTTGCCGGAGTTTCTCCAGATAGAGCGGTGCGACCGTCGTGTTGGTCACGATGGCGGCCCGCTTGCGCGGCAAAACGCGTTGCAGCAATTCTGCCTGGCGGAGCAGCCCGCTGCCGATAAATATCGGATAGCTGCGCTCCCCTAATCCTACTGTCAGTGTTTGCATCATCTTCCGGTCAATTCGGCAGGAGCGCGGTGCCCCTACCCGTTATTTTTTCCTGAGCTTCTCTATTTCATCCACCAAATGCAGCATCAGAGCATATGCGCTTTGTTTGCCGCTCTGCATGACGATATCCGCAACCTGCAGGTACAAGGGATCGCGCTGCTGGAACAGCTCCGTCAATTTGGCATGCGGATCGGCGGTTTGCAACAGCGGACGGTTACGGTCATGCTTTGTGCGCTGCCATAGATCATGCACGCTTGCCTTCAGGTAGATGACGATACCGTTCTGTTGCAGCAACTCACGACTCTGTTCCGCCAGCACCGCGCCGCCGCCGGTTGCCAGAACCATGTTGTCGCGCTCCACCAGATCGCGAATGGCCGCAGTTTCGCGCTGACGAAAGCCGGTCTCGCCCTCGATGTCAAAGATATGCGGGATGGTCACGCCGGTGCGCTGCTGGATTTCCTCGTCGCTGTCCACAAAGACCTTGCCCAGATGTTTGGCCAGCGCTCGCCCCAGAGTGGTTTTGCCCGACCCCATCAGGCCGACCAGAATCAGGTTGCCTGATTGAAACTTGCGGCTGCCCTCTTGTCGACTGCTTGGCTGGGAGCGATTGTTTGGTTGACTGCTTTGCATGCCGCCATTGTAAACGATAAAAACAAAAGCCCGGACTGAGCCGGGCCTATGCTTGGCTGATCTGCAAAAATCAGCGCAGGTTCATTTCGTCGTTCATGATTTTTGGAGTAATAAAAATCAGCAACTCAGACTTATCATCAGTCTTGACGTTATTCTTGAACAACCAGCCGACAACGGGCACGTCACCCAGCAACGGGACCTTCTGGGTAGAATTGGATATGTCCTGGGTGAAGACGCCGCCGATCACCACGGTGCCGCCATTTTCAACCAACACCTCCGTGTTGACTTTTTTGGTATTGATGCTCGGCACACCGCTATAAATTGTGCCCACCGTGTCCTGGTTGGCCGTCACTTGCATATTGATATGGTCGTCCGGCGTAATTTGCGGGGTTACAGTGAGGCTCAGGGTCGCGTCCTTGAATGAAACGCTGGTAGCGCCGCTGCTGGTGGCCGCCTGATAAGGAATTTGCGTACCGGCCGAGATGGTGGCCGCAACCTTATCCTTTGTCACCACACGCGGGCTGGCAATATTTTTGGTTTTGCCATCCAGCTCGGATGCGGTCAATTCCAGCGTCAGCACCTTGGTGGCCAGGGGGTTGAACAGCGACAGCGTCAATCCGCCCATTCCGCTGGCAGCACCAGGCAGGTTCACATTGCCCCCGATGACCCCGCGCGTCGCCGTTGGCGTATTGCCCCCCACCGCAAAACCCGCACCCGCAGCGACAGCAGGGCCGGTATAGCCCAGCTTCCCGCCCAGCGTCCGGTTAAACGAATCGCCCGCCGACACAAAACGCGCTTCAATCAATACCTGCCGCACCGGCACATCGATCTGCTTGATTATTTTGCGCACTTCCTCGAGGCGCGATGGGGTGTCCTGAACAAATATCGTGCCGGTACGGGGATCGGATACGGCGCTCCCGCGTTTTGACAGGATCGGCTGCTTTGCATCGGTCAGCAATTTGATCATCTCGGCGACGGTTTGATAGCTGAGCTGAAAACTCTCGGTGCGCAATTCTTCCAGATCGGAGATTTCCTGGCGTGCGGCCAGATTGAGTTTTTCCTTGGCGGCAATTTCGTCACGCGGCGCGACCTGGATCACGTTGCCGTTCTTGCGCATATCGAGACCGCGGCTCTGCAAGATGATATCCAATGCCTGATCCCACGGCACATCTTTCAGGCGCAGGGTGAGATTCCCGCTCACCGTATCGCTGATCACCATATTCAGTTCGGTAAAATCGGCAATCACATTCAATGCCTCGCGGACGTCGATCTTCTGGAAGTTGAGGGTCAGCTTTTCACCCGCATACCCGGTTTGGCTGCCCTTTACCAGTTTGTTCGGGTCATCGGCGACCGGCTTCACTTCGACGATGAATTTGGTGTCGGTCTGGTAGGCGGCATGCTCCCACAACCCCTTGGGTTCGATCACCATGCGCACGTTGTCGCCCTGCGCATAGGTATCCACACCTTGCACCGGCGTTGCAAAATCGACCACGTCCAGCTTGCGCTGCAAATTGCGCGGCAGGCTGGTTTTAAGAAAATCAACGATCAGCGTCGTGCCCTGCTGGCGGATGTCGATGCCGATGCCGGGGTCGGAAAGATCGACCTGAATGCGCCCTTCACCGTTCTTACCGCGCCTGAAATCGATGTCGCGCAAAGTGTGTTTTTGCGTGCCCTCCCGGGCCTCGGCAAACCGCGCCGTGCTGCCAATTGCAGCCCGATCCGCCGCCTTACCCTGCAAAGTGATCAACAGCGCGTTGCCGTCGATTTTGGTGTCGTAAGCAAGCATCTGATTGAGGTTAATCACCAGGCGGGTGCGGTTGCCGGCCTGCACGATATTGGCGCTGCGCAAATCGCCTTCGTTGAAATCCTGAACAGACGTCCCCAACCCGTTTGCGGTATTGGGGAAATCCAGCGCGATACGCGGCGGGGTATTAATCGTGAAACCGGCCGGCACATTGGCCAGCGGCTGCGCCAGTTCGACCTTGATGACGGTCGTTCCGTCGCCGGCGCTGCTGACATTCAGCGCGGTAATGCTGTTCTGTGCCTCCGCTTGCACCTGTGCTCCCCATAGGCCGAATGCGATGAACAGACCTAGCATTTGCATCGCGCTGCTGAGAATGGAATTAAGTCGTTTCATTGTCTTGCTCCTAAACCGGCATGGCCGGAATCAAACATTAATAATTTGCGGATATTGCACTGCCAATTTATCGCCGTGCCCTGATGTCATGACCCTGCATCATTCAATTAGTTGCAGGCTGCTCAGGCGCTCGGACCAGTCACCTGTGCTGTCTTGCACCATCTCCTTGATTTTCGTCTCTGTGTCGGTCACTTCCTGTATCAGGCCAAAGTTCAAACCGACATAGTTACCGGCTTTAACACGATGCAGTTTGCCATCCGGGGCGCGAATCACCGCATAGCCAACTTTCTTCTGGTAAAGATAACCGACCATCCTGAGGCCTTCGAGCGAAAATTCTTCCAAAGCCTCCTTGGGGCGATCCAGATCCGGCTGGTTTATTCCGGAGCGGCTGCCGGGGCGCAATTCCGGCTTGCGCAGCTTGAACGGATCGGGCAGGTTTGCGTCGTTATTATAGGCAAAGGGCTCGTATGGCTTCACCTCCGGTGGCGGCGGGATCTTGCCGCGCATGTCCGCCCCGGCATTTTTGACAAAATCACGCAGATCCTGGAATTCTTCGCCGCCACAACCGGTCAGCAGCGTCGAAATCAGCGCAAGATAAATGAGTCTCATCATTTTTTTGCTCCTGCGGGCTTGGCGGCTCTCTTCTGGGCGGACGCTTCCTCTTCATCCAGATAGCGGAAAGTCTTCGCGATGGCGTCCATGGACAACCCGCTGCCAACCGGATTTATCGCTATTTCATTGAGCGTGACGATGCGCGACAGCATCGCAATATCGCTGGAAAATTTACCGATATCATCATAATTTCCGGTCACCTTGATCGTGATCGGCTGTTCGGCAAACGCACCATCCCGCACCGTTTCGCCGCCGGGGCGGAATAATTCAAATTGCAAACCGCGCCCAAGGCCAGCCTGATTGATGTCTGTCAGCAAGGCATCTATTTCAGATTTGCTCGGCAATTGCTTGAGCAGCGCACCAAAGGATTCCTGGGTTTCGGTAAGCTGCTTCTTGATCAAGTCCAGGTTGATCGCCTGTCTTTTCTTGGCTAAAAAAGTTTCCTTGAGGCTGCCTTCCTCTTTTTTGATGGTTTGCAGGTTTTCCCATTGATCCTGCCAGTCAAACAACGCGCCGGCAATCACCACACTGAGGAACAAGGCAACAAAGGCGATAATCTTTGCCGCCCAGGGCCACGCGCCGGGGTTCTTCGGGTTCAGGTTTTTCAGGTCGTCTAGCTTCATCATGGCACTTAGCCCTTTGCGCCGGCAGGTTTAACGGCTGCGCTCTGCTTGGTCAGATTGAATGTCAGCGTAAATTCGCTTACCCGCGCACCGCCCGCGCTGGAGGCATGAATCTCCACCAGGGCGGGGGAGTCCAGCCACGGCGAGTCCTCGATCGCCCGCATCAAGGTAGAGATACGCGCATTAGACTGCGCATAACCGACCACTCTGATCTTGTTGCCCGTCTGTTTAAGCGTCTTGAGATACACGCCATCCGGCAGGATACGCAGCATCTGGTCCAGCAGATGCACCACATCGGAACGGTCGCTTTGCAATTTTTCAACCGCATCC
This sequence comes from Gallionella sp., assembly GCA_030690245.1. Taxonomy (GTDB): domain Bacteria; phylum Pseudomonadota; class Gammaproteobacteria; order Burkholderiales; family Gallionellaceae; genus Gallionella. Next base: position 16,638 of record JAUYGW010000109.1, read on the forward strand.
TTGCGCGCCAGCAGGGATTGCGTCTGTTCGCGGAGTTTTCTGATTTCCGCGATTTGCTTGTCCAGGATTGCCGTTTCCTGCTTCAGGTATTCATTGCGCCTTTCCTGATATGAAATCTGGCTGCTGATTGCGGCATGCACGAACCCCACCAGCAATGCGCCCAGCAGCACGGAAATCGCGCTCAGCGCGGCAAACTGGACTTGGCGCGCACGGCGCTTTTCGGCGCGATGCGGCAGTAAATTTATGCGTATCATGATGGGTCGAACCTCCGCATCGCCAGTCCGCAGGCGACAATCAGCGATGGAGCGTCAGTCTGCAACTGGCGCGGCTTGATGCGGTTTGACAGCGTCATCAGCGCGAACGGATTGGCCACCATGGTGCTCACCTGGGTTCTTGTCGCCACCGCATCGTCCAAACCGGGCAATACCGCGCAGCCGCCCGCCAGCACGATGTAATCGACCTCATTGTATTGCGTCGAAGTAAAAAAGAACTGCAACGCGCGGGCAACTTCCATCACGACGTTCTCGCGGAAGGGCGACAGCACATCGCTCTCATAGTTATCCGGCAAGCCGCCATTGCGCTTGGCCGATTCGGCGTCTTCGGCGGACAAACCGAACGTCCCCTGAATCTGCTGCGTCAACTGGTCGCCGCCGACCTGCTGATCCCGCGTATAGACCGATTGCCCATTGCGCAGCACGTTGACATTCATCACGCTTGCGCCGATATCGACCAGCGCGACACATTTATCTACCGCCCCGTCGGGCAATTGGGCGCTGATCTGCTCAAAAGCCGTCTCGGCCGCATAGGGTTCGACATCGACAACCAGTGTCCTTAAACCCGCCGCTTGAGCGGCCGCGACACGGTCTTCGACATTGGCCTTGCGCGAGGCTGCCAGCAGGACTTCGATTTCCTCCGGATTGCCGGGAGCCGGGCCGACTACCTGAAAATCGAGGTTGACCTCCTCCAATGCGAACGGGATGTACTGATTCGCTTCGGATTCGACCTGATATTCCAAGTCTTCTTCGCGCATGCCGGCCGGCAGCAGAATTTTCTTGGTGATCACCGCCGCAGCGGGAAGCGCCAGACTGACGTTCTTGATGCGGCTGCCCAAACGCTTCCAGGTGCGCTGAAGGCACTCCGAGACGGCTTCAAGATTGTTGATATTGCCATCGGTGACGGCATCTTTAGGGAGCGATTCGATCGCGTAACGTTCTACGACGTATCCGCCATTTTTGGGTAATTCACTCAACTCAACCATCTTTACCGAGGATGCGCTGATATCCACCCCTATCATGGGTGGAGTCTTGGTCTGTAAAAAGTCCAGCGGGATGTCAAAATTTACTTTGGGCATAGGCCGTTTAGAGCTTTTCCGTATAAAGTGGTTTAAATCCTAGCAATAACTATAAATCATGTAAAGTTATTTTTAGTAGGCTATTTTATCCGCAGAGCCGATATAATTTCGCGCACCATATCATCATTCCCTCTTTTCGGACAACTGCACATGCCTTCCCGCCGCTGGTTACTCCCGGTTCTCGTCGCGCTAACCCTGCTTATGTTCCCGGCGATCTTGCTCGGCCTGGCAGTTATGCTGGCCTATCCGACACTCCCTTCACTGGAGGCGCTTACCGATTACCGCCCCAAGATTCCGCTGCGCGTATACAGCGCCGAAGGCGTGCTGCTCAGCGAATTCGGCGAGGAGCGGCGCGCCCTGGTCAAAATTTCCGAGGTGCCGGACGTGATGAAAAAAGCCATTCTCGCCGCCGAGGATGACCGGTTCTACGAGCATGGCGGCGTGGATTACATGGGTGTGCTGCGCGCCGCCCGTTCCAACTTCACCTCCGGCGGCGTGAAACAGGGGGCGAGCACCATCACCATGCAGGTGGCGCGCAATTTTTTCCTTTCCAAGGAAAAAACCATGACGCGCAAGTTCAACGAGATGCTGCTCGCCTTCAAGATCGAGCATAACTTGAGCAAAGACGACATCCTGCAGCTCTATCTCAACCAGATTTATCTTGGCCAGCGCGCCTACGGTTTTGCCGCGGCAGCCCAGATTTACCTGGGCAAGCCTCTCGGCGAGGTCACAATTGCCGAGGCGGCCATGCTTGCCGGACTGCCCAAAGCGCCCTCCTCGTACAACCCGGTAGTCAACCCGAAGCGCGCCAAGCTGCGGCAGCTTTACGTGCTGCGCCGCATGCATGAGCTGCATTTCATCGACGATAGGCAACTGCAACTCGCGCAGCAACAACCCATCGTGGCCAAGCACGGCAATCAGGAATTCGCCGTCAAATCGGACTACATCTCGGAAATGGTCCGCCAGGCGGTTTATGAAAAATACCAGGGAAATACCTACACGCAGGGTTTCAAGGTTTACACCACGATACGCCAGCAGGATCAGCTCGCCGCCTACCAAGCCGTCCGCAATGGCGTGCTGGAATATGACCGCCGCCACGGCTACCGCGGCCCGGAGGGTTTTATCGACTTGAAAAAGGGCAGCGGGGAAGAGTATCTGGAGGAAGCGCTGCAGGATGCCGCCGACAACGATGACTTGATCCCTGCCGTGGTGCTGGAAGCATCGCCCCAGCTGGTTCGCGCCTATTGCAAGGGCGGTGAAGTCGCCGAAGTCAGCGGCGATGCCCTGCGTTTCGCCCAGCGCGCGCTGGGCGACAAAATCGCCCTGAAACAGCGCATCAACCCCGGTTCGATCATTCGCCTGCAGAAGGACGAAAAAGGTGTCTGGCAGATAAGCCAGATACCGCAAGTGGAGTCCGCCTTTGTTTCCGCCGACCCGCGCGATGGAGCCATCCACGCGCTGGTCGGCGGCTTCAACTTCAACCGCAACCAGTTCAACCGCATCACGCAAGCCTGGCGGCAGCCGGGATCGAGCCTTAAACCCTTTATTTATTCGGCAGCGCTGGAAAAAGGCTTCACACCCGCGACACTGATCAATGATGCGCCGCTGATGTTCGATGCTTCACAGACAGGCAGCGAACCATGGGAACCAAAAAATTACGACGGGCACTTCGAAGGGCCGATGCGCATGCGACAGGGCCTGACCAAATCGAAGAACCTTGTTTCCATACGCATTCTGCAATCCATCGCACCGCAATATGCACAGGACTACCTGACCAAGTTCGGCTTCGATGCGGACAAACATCCGCCCTACCTCACCATGGCGCTGGGAGCCGGTTCCGCCACCCCCCTGCAACTATTGACCGGTTATTCAGTATTTGCCAACGGCGGATTCCGCGTCACACCTTATTTCATCCAGCGTATTGAAGATTCGCACGGCAATGTACTTTTCAAAGCCAAGCCAACCGTAGCGGGCGAAGATGCAGACCAGGTCATCGATGTGCGCAACGCCTTCACCATGGTCAATATGATGCAGGACGTGATAAGACAAGGCACGGCAATTCGTGCCATGCAGCTCGGCCGCGAGGACTTGGCAGGCAAAACGGGCACCACCAGCGATTCGATGGATGCCTGGTTCTGCGGCTTCCAGCCTACCCTGGTCGGCATTGCCTGGATGGGCTTCGACCAGCCGCGCAGCCTGGGTGACAAGGAAACCGGCGGCGGCGCGGCCTTGCCGATCTGGATGGGCTACATGGAAAAAGCGCTCAAGGATGTGCCGCAGGCCGCTTACGCGATGCCGGACAACATGGTTGCCGTGCGCATCAACGAGAACGGGTATCGCGACGCGAACGGCGCGCTGATCGAGTATTTCTACCAGGAGAATATTCCGCCCGAACAGGCCATGCCTCCTGCGCCAAGCGACGAAGCCAACAAAGAAGCCCGACCGGCCGACACCATCAAGGATCAACTACTCTAACCCCGGCCAGACATACGCCCATGACCAAAGAACACGCGCACAGGAATCATGCTTTCAAACGCGACATGATGCGCGAGCAACTGGCGCATCAGGCCGCCAAGTTGATGGCCGAAGACGGCATCACCGACCACGCTTTCGCCAAGCGCAAAGCCGCACGGCAACTGGGTGCGGCGGACACCCAGCACCTGCCCAGCAATCAGGAGGTGGACGAAGCGCTGCACAGCTACCGCGCGCTCTACCAGCAAGACAGCCACCCCGGCATCCTGCGCCAGCTGCGCGAAGAAGCCCTCGCCACCATGCGCCTGCTGGCGGAGTTTCGCCCCTACCTGACCGGCTCGGTATTGAGCGGCACGGCGGGCGCACAATCGGACATCAACCTGATGCTGTTTTCAGACGATGCGAAAGCCGTTCTGCTGTTCCTGCTCAAGCACAAGATCGCCTTCGAAGATGGCGAGTGGAAGGTTCATTTCGCCGGGCGTGATGAAAAAGTGCCGAGCTACACCCTGACCGGCGAATCCGGCATCCAGATACACGTTATCGTATTACCCGAAAACGCGCGCCACAGCGGCAGCCGCCACCCGGAAACCCATGCGGACATTGCGGCGGTGGAGGTGTTGCTGGCAGTCTGATTGATGAGTAGGGTGGAATACCCACAAGGGCTGCTCCGCTATAATTCAACCTCAAAACCCCATTTAGCCACAGATTGACACGGATAAACACCGACAAAACAATGCTTTGTGAGATGTTTGTATTTAACCAAAATGGTGTTGATAAAAATTGATGCAACCCATCTCTCATCTGTATCAATCTGTGTTCATCCGTGGCTCAATTGCGTTTTCGAGGTTCAAAAACCATACGGCGGAACCGCATTGCGTTCCGCCTTACGCTTGAAGGAGGTTTGTCATGATCACATTACGCAAGGCAGACGCACGCGGCCACGCCAACCATGGCTGGCTGGAAAGCTGGCACAGTTTCTCCTTCGCTGACTACCACGACCCCGCACATCAGCGCTTCGGCACGCTGCGCGTCATCAACGAAGACATCGTGCAGCCCGGCGCCGGTTTCGATACCCACGGCCACCGCGACATGGAGATCATCACCTATATCCTGTCCGGCCGACTTAGCCACTGCGACAGCATGGGCAACGGCGAGGACATCCATGCCGGCGAGATACAACTGATGCGCGCGGGCAGCGGCGTGCAGCACAGCGAATTCAACCCCTCGGACAGCGAAGCGGTGCACCTGCTGCAAATCTGGATCATGCCGGACGAGCAAGGGCTTGTGCCGGGCTACTGGCAGAAGACGTTCCCGGAAGAAGCGAAGCGCGGGTGCTGGTGCCTGCTGGTGTCGCCCGATGCGGCGGACGGCTCACTGCGCATCCACCAGGATGCGCGGCTGTCGGCGGCACTGCTGGACGTGCGGAGACGCTGGACTATCCCATCCCCGCCGGACGCAAAGCCTACCTGCATGTTGCGCGCGGTAGTGTGCAGGCCAACGGGCATGAGCTGGTTGCGGGGGATGCGCTGATGTATGTCGGCGAAGATCGCGTCAGCCTCGCGGCGGGGAGTAATGCGGAGGTGTTGCTGTTCGATTTGGCGTAGGGTGGAACCGCGCTGCGTTCCCTAAGGCCGTTCGTGGTGATAACCAGCGACTTGACTGGCGTTTTTTGACAGCTTAGTCGAATGGCTAGTTGTTACATCAGGTATCGAACCATGAACGGCCGAAAACAAAGTCAACTTCGCCGGGGGTTGCCCGGCGGCAAGTTACCTTTATTGTCCTGCCAAGAAAGGTAACCCAAAGAAGGCGCCCCCGGTTTGCCGCCGCTTCGCGGTTCCCTGCGTTGCTCGACTGGTCAGGCGGCTGCGGAACTCGCGCTGCGCGCTCAGACAGTCCTCGCCGAAATCCCCTGACCAGCCTGCGCTACTCGGCGGCGCACAGGGGAAAGAAAAGCAGAGGATGGAGCGTGCGCTACGCTGGCTAAAATTTGATTGGTTTACAACTACCGACAATCTGCTGAAGTAGCGCTTGTACATCATGACTGATTGCTTCAAAGGTGCCTGAAGTGATGTCCCATTCTAAATCTGAATGTAAAAACAGACCTTCGCGCAAACGCAAACCGTAGTTGATTTTTCGTCTCGCGCCCGCCTCTTCAATCTCGACGATATTCATTTCATGCTTCTCACCAGGAAGGCGCTGATCAATGTGCTCGAAAGCCTCTCGCCCTTTGCCATAGTGTCGAAACCACTTCTCGTTCAGTCTATCGAGTTCCGGGCGAAGTTGCTCAAACGCTGGATCGGCGATAACCTTTTTGAGAAACCGATATATATTTCTCAAAGAAATGAAGTAGAAGTGCACGTCGATCAATATATCTTCAAACGCCGCTTTTACGATGATAGGATCACCGCCCACCACTGGCCGATTCCAGATTCGGTTTACCTGTAGTTCGGCGGCTCGTAGTGAACGAATGGCGAAGTCGAAGCAGTGACTTGTCGCGGGTCGCTCACTAGAAAAGAATACTCGCTGGATTTTTTCTGGCATTACGTGAGTCCTCTAAATAGGTTTAGATACTCAACAATCAACAATGCCGTTAATTCTTTTCCTTCAACCACCTTGCCGCATCCAGCGCAAAGTACGTCAATATCCCGTCCGCCCCGGCGCGCTTGAACGCCAGCAGGGATTCCAGCACGCACGCCTGTTCGTTCAGCCAGCCGTTCTGCGCGGCAGCCTTGAGCATCGCGTATTCGCCGCTGACCTGGTAGACGAAGGTGGGCGCCTTGAATTCGTCCTTCACTCGCCGCACGATGTCGAGGTAGGGCATGCCGGGCTTGACCATCACCATGTCCGCGCCTTCCTGCAGGTCGAGGCCGACTTCCCACAGCGCTTCGTCGGAGTTAGCGGGATCCATCTGGTAGGTGTATTTGTTGCCGGAACCCAGGTTGCCGCTGGAGCCGACCGCGTCGCGGAACGGGCCGTAGAAGCTGGAGGCGTATTTGGCGGAGTAGGCCATGATGCGGGTGTGGATGCAGCCCTTGCGGTCCAGCGCGGCGCGCACTGCGCCGATGCGCCCGTCCATCATGTCGGAGGGGGCGACGATGTCGGCTCCGGCCTGCGCGTGGACTTGCGCCTGCTGCGCCAGCACCGCGACGGTCTCGTCGTTGAGGACGTAGCCGGTATCGTCGATCAGGCCGTCCTGGCCGTGGCTGGTGTAAGGGTCGAGCGCCACGTCGGTCATCACGCCGAGTTCGGGAAAGTTCTTCTTCAGTGCGGCCACAACGCGCGGCACCAAACCGTCCGGATTGTAAGCCTCTTTCGCATCCAGGCTCTTCAGCGGCGTATCGATCACCGGAAAGATCGCCATCACCGGAATGCCCAGCTTGACGCATTGCTCCGCATCCTTGAGCAGCAGATCCAGCGTCTTGCGCTGCACCCTCGGCATGGACTTCACATCCTCGACCTTGTTGCTGCCTTCCAGCACGAAGACCGGGTAGATGAAGTCCGCCGGTGTGAGCACATGCTCGCGCATCAAGTCCCGCGAAAAGGCATCGCGGCGCATCCGGCGCATCCGGGTGTGGGGGTATTGTCCAAGTGTTTGCATGATTTTTTCCTGAATTATTGCTCTTTCCGGAACTATTTTAGGAATTGCTTATCTGATGCTGTGAGTGGCGCGAGTTACTCCCCGTTTCTCCTCCCTGAGCGGGTCGTCTTAACCTTGTTAAGGCTCTTTGCCCCCGGTTTTCCGGGGGCATTTTTTATGCGCTTTTCAACCAGCCGGCAATCACCGCTTCCGCCTCTTCCGTGCCGATTTTTTTCAGGCTGGAAAACAACTGCACGGTGCACTGCGGAAAACGAAGTTTCAGAGAAGACTCATGCCCGCTTGCGGGCGTGATGTCGGAACTAAAATGCTCGGCCAGATGGGATTTTACGCGATTCAGGGTCAGCGTGGCCTGCTGCCTGCTGAGCTTGTCCGATTTGGTCAGCAGGATATGCACCGGCTTTCCGGTCGGCGCGAACCAGTCCAGCATGGCCTCGTCCAGCTCGGTCAGCGGATGGCGGGAATCCATGATGATCACCAGCCCTGCCAGTTCCTCGCGGGTTTTCAGATACTCGCTCAGCAGCTGTTCCCAATGCCGCTGTATA
>JAUYGW010000110.1 GCA_030690245.1 Gallionella sp.
GGATGGACAGCTCGATGAAGCGCGTGGTGTCGTAGGGCACCGTCCACTCGACGCCCTGCGGGAAGTAGCGCGACAGTTCCTGCATCCTGGCGCGCACGCCCTGCGCGGTCGCCAGCGCGTTCGCGCCCGGCGTGATGCGGATCGCCATGCCGGCGATGGGCTGGCCGTTGAGGCGCGCGGAGCGGCTGTAGTCCTGCGCGCCGAGTTCGACGCGCGCGATGTCACTGAGCCGCACGGACGAGCCGTCCGGGTTGGCGCGCACCACGATGCCGCCGAATTCCTCCGGAGTGGCGAGGCGCCCGCGGCTGCCGATGACGGCGTTGATCTCCTGCCCGGGTGCCGCCGGCAACTGCCCCACTTCGCCGAGCGGCAGCAGCGCGTTCTGCGCGCGCACCGCGCGGCCGACATCGGCGGGCGAGAGCGCGTAGGCTTCCAGCCGGTCCGGCCTGAGCCAGATGCGCATCGAATATTCGGTGCCGAACAGCAGCACCTCGCCGACGCCGGGCACGCGCAGCAGCGGTTCCAGCACGCTGGCGGAAGCGTAGCTGCCGAGGTCGACGGCGTTCTGGCGCCCGTCCGGCGAGACCAGCGCGACCACCATGATGAAGTTGCGCCCGGCGCGGGTCACCGTCACGCCGAGCCCCCGCACGTCGTCCGGCAGGCGCGCTTCCACGCGCTTGATGCGGTTCTGCGCCTCGACCGACGCGAACTGGATGTCGGTGCCGGGGCGGAAAGTCAGTGACACCTGCCCGGAGCTCACCTGCGAGCTGGACTCCATGTAGAGCAGGTTCTCGATGCCGTTCATCTCCTGCTCGATGAGCTGCACCGCGCTCTGTTCGACCACCTGCGCCGACGCGCCGGGGTAGGTCACGGAGATGTTCAGCGTGGGCGGCGCCACCGACGGATATTGCGATACCGGCAACGCGCGCAGTGCCAGCACCCCGGCAAAGGTAATGAGGATCGCGATGACCCAGGCGAAGATCGGGCGATCAATGAAGAAATTGGCGAACATGTGTGACCCTTATGGCTTCGCCGCAGGTGGTGTGGTTTTGCCTTCTGCCTCCCCTCTCCCGCTGGCGGGAGAGGGGTTGGGGGTGAGGGGTTTTCCGACAACCGGTGCGCCCGGACGCGCCTTCTGCAGGCCGTTCACGATGACCTGCTCGCCGCCCTTCAGGCCTTCGGCGATGATGAAATCGCTGCCTGCCATGCCGCCGGTCTTCACCGGCAGCGGCGCGGCCTTGCCGTCGGGGGTCACGACCATCACGAACTGTCCCTGCGGATTGGCCTGCACGGCGCGCTGCGGCACGCGCATGGCGTGGTCCGCCAGCGCCTGCGGGAAGCGCAGGCGCACGAACATGCCGGGCAACAATTCGCGCTGCGGATTGGGAAATTCGGCGCGCAGGCTGACCGCACCGGTATTCGGGTCGACCGCCATGTCGGTAAAGAATATCTTGCCGGCCTGCGGATAGACGCTGCCGTCTTCCAGCAGCATTTCCACGCTGGCAGATTCGGCGTGTTTGAGTTTGCCCGACTTGACGGCTCGCCTCAGGCGCAACACATCCGCGCCGGGCTGGGTGAAGTTGACGTGGATCGGGTCGAGCTGCTCGATGGTCGCGAGCAGCGTGGCTTCGCCCTTGCCGACCAGCGCGCCTTCGGTCACCAGCGCGCGGCCGATGCGCCCGGAAATCGCGGCGGGGACGCTGGCATTTTCCAAATCCTCCTCGGCGCGGATCAGCGCGGCTTCGGCCTGCTTGGCCTTGGCGGCGGCCAGGTCATATTCCTGCTGGCTGACCGCCTTGATTTCCAGCAGCGGCTGGTAGCGTTCGACCGTCTGGCGCGCGATCATCTGGTCGGCCCTGGCGGCCTCGGCCGCCGCGCGATAGGTGCGCGCATCGATCTGGAACAGCGGCGCACCCGCCTTGACATCGCTGCCTTCCTGAAACAGCCGCTTTTCAATCACTCCCTCGACGCGCGCGCGTACCTGCGCGGTGCGGTAAGCCTGTAAGCGCCCAGGCAGATCCTGCGTGAGCGTCGCGCTGCCTGCGGTTACGGTGATCACGTCCACCTCGGGCGGCGGCATTCCCGCACCGGGGCCAGCGGCGGGTTTGTCATTTGCCTTGCCGCAACCGGCCAGCAAGGCGGCCAGAAGGAGCGTATGAATCATCGGTTTGGTTAAAGTTGTCATGTTGAGGGTCTCTATAGATTTTTGCAGGTGCCGTTCATGGATTGCACCTGCACCCATTACGCTACAAATTGTCTGGTGATTTTTGCCGCGCACCGTAATTGTGATAGCCGCAGACTACGGGGCCAGAGTATCAAACGCCCGTTTGAATGTAAAGCGAAGGCCTGCCGCATGCATGGTTTTCGGCGGATCGCCGCCGCCAAGCGCATGAAAATCTGTTAGCATGCGCCGCATTTTCCGCAGGACGTACCGGGCGACAAAAAATACCAAAGCATTGAGGGGTGAGTATCCATGAAGACAGACTACGACGTATTGCTTGACGCCACGCAGGACGATTGTCCGATCCCGACAATCAAAACCAAGCAAGTGCTAGACGGGATGCCACCCGGAGCGGTGCTGAAGGTCATCACCAGCAAGGAAGGGACGATCCGCAACATCCGGACGTTTGTGAAAAACAACCACTATGAATTGGTGCATGAAACCAAATCGGAAAAAGGTTTTCATTTCTATATCAAAAAGCTGTAGCCCAGCCGCTACTCCGGCGCAGCCTTCATCTGCAACGCGAGCTGGTACAGCTCGTTGCGGCCGGCCCCGCTGATCTGGGTGGCGAGCTGCACCGCCTGTTTGAGCGGCAACTCCCCGAGCAGCGTTTCAAGGACGCGCCTTGCTTCGGCGGGCAAGCCCGGTTGCGGTACTGCGCCGGAAACCAGCACCACGAACTCGCCGCGCTGCCGGTTGCTGTCGGACATCAGCCATGCCTCGGCATCGCGCAACGGGCAGGAATGGATCGTTTCGAACAGCTTGGTGATCTCGCGCGCCAGCACGGTTTGCCGCTCCCCGCCCAATACCGCGCATAAATCGGCGACGCATTCGACGATGCGGTGCGGTGCCTCATAGAACACCAGCGTGCAGGCCTGGTCGCGCAGGGTCTCGAGCGCGGTGCGGCGCGCGGCGGATTTGTTGGGCAAGAAGCCGTGGAACAGGAAATGCGGGTTCGCCGAGCCATCCATCGACAACGTCCCCGCCGCAGACAAGGCCGCTATCGCCGCGTTTGCGCCGGGGATCGGGATGACGCGCAGCCCGGCCGCGCGCACCGCCTGCACCAGCAATGCCCCCGGGTCGCTGACGGCTGGGGTGCCCGCATCGCTGACGAAGGCCACGCTCTGACCTGCCTGGAGCAGAGCGACAATTTTTTCCGCAGCGCCGCGCTCGTTATGCTGGTGCACCGCCATCAGCCGGTTCGCGCTGATGCCGTGATGCGTCAGCAAATGCGCGGTGTTGCGCGTGTCTTCAGCCGCGACCACGTCCGCCGCCGCCAGCACGTCCAGCGCACGCAGGGTGATGTCGCGGAGGTTCCCAATAGGGGTGGCCACTACATATAATGCGCATTCTAATTTTTGTGGATGTCCGTTATGCAACGCTTACCCCTTGTTGTCTGGTTGCCGATTCTGCTGTTGCTGCATGCCTGTGCCGCTACGGTACCGCATCCGCGCGCCGATGCAAAGCCCGCCGTGATCGAGGCCGGCGAAGCCACAAAGCATGCGCCCGTCGAGGCCGGCGGCAAAGCGGCGGTGGCGAAGATCGCACCGATCGAAGTCGAGGAGGAGGCGCTGGAGCCGTACGCGCCTGGCGGTGAGCGGCGTCTGCCGCCGCTGCCCGGCGACGAAATGGCCGTGCCGCATATTGCGCTGCTGCTGCCGTTGAAGTCGGAGGTTTTTGGCACCGCCGCCGAAGCGGTGCGGCAGGGTTTTCAGGCGGCGGCCGAACTGGAAATGCGCTTGCCGGGCGGATTGCCGGTGCGCGTATATAGCTGCTTCGATGAGAGCCCGGACATTGCCGCACTGTACCGCAAGGCCATCGCCGACGGCGCGCGCGCTGTGGTGGGGCCGCTGACACGCAACGGCGCAAGCGCGCTGGCGGCGGAGCCGGGTATTAGCGTGCCGACCCTGGCCTTGAACGTAGTGGAAGGCCCGCCTGCCGGGCAACTGTATTTTTTCGGCATGGCGGTGGAAGCGGAGGCGCGGCAAGCCGCGCAGCTGGCCAGGCAGCAGGGTTTGCATCAGGCCATCGTCATCACCACCCGCGCGCAGCTGGCCCAGCGGTTGCAATTCGCCTTTGAAGAAGAATGGCACCGCTCGGGCGGCGCGCTACTGGACGAGATTGAATTCGACGGCGATCCGGCAGTCTTCGCGGAGATTGCCGACAGGCCTGATATCGCGATATTCCTCGCCGCCGATGCCGAAAAAGCACGGCTGATCCGCCCCTATCTGCCCAACCAATTGCCGGTTTACGCTACCTCGCGAGTATTTCTGGGGAATGACGACACCCTGACCAATTACGATCTGAACGGCATCCGCTTCGTGGATATGCCGTGGGTGCTGCAAGCCGACCATCCGGCGGTGATGATTTATCCGCGCTCCATCCCGCCGCTTTCCGCCGACCATGAGCGGCTGTACGCGCTGGGCATAGACGCGTTTCGCCTGATTCAATTGCTGCTGGCCGGCAAAGTTGACGATGCGTTGCCGCTGGACGGGGTGAGCGGGCGCATAGAACTGGAGGGCCATACTTTTCAGCGCATAGCGGTTCCGGCGCTGTTTACGCAGGGACAGGCGCAGTTGCGCAACGCGCCTCCGGCCTCCGCGCCGCAGGTGTTTCCCGATCAGTCCGCCGTAAAACCATGAACAACGGCGCGCAGGCCGAACAACACGCGGCGCGGTACTTGCAACAGCAGGGTTTGAAGCCGGTCGCGCAAAACTATCGCAGCCGCTTTGGCGAGATCGATTTGATCATGCAGGACGGCGCGACCCTGGTGTTCGTCGAGGTACGCCTGCGGCGCAGCGCCAATTTCGGCGGCGCGGCGGCCAGCATCGACGCGCACAAACAGCGGCGCATCATCCGCACCGCGCAACAATATCTCGCCGGCCTCGCGCATATCCCGCCGTGCCGCTTCGATGCGGTGCTGATGGATGATAGCGGCGTGCAGTGGCTCAGGAATGCGTTCGAAGCCTGATTCGGTTAATATTCGCGCTCATAGCGATTCGCCCGCAAAATGGATTTATGGATATAAGCAAACGCATCATCAAGCATTTCAAGGACAGCGCGGAACTCAAGCTGAAGGTCAAGGATACGCTGGCAAAGCCCATCGCCGAGGGCGCGCAGGTTTTTTTCGATTGCGTCACCAACGACAGGAAGATTTTATGCTGCGGCAATGGCGGCTCGGCGGCCGATGCGCAACACTTCGCGGCGGAATTGATGAACCGTTTCGAGAAAGAGCGCCCCGGCCTCGCGGCTATCGCGCTGACCACCGACAGCTCGGTGCTGACTTCCATCGCCAACGACTACGAATACAACCTGATCTTTTCCAAACAGGTGCGCGCGCTCGGCCTGCCCGGCGACAGCCTGCTGGCGATTTCCACCAGCGGCAATTCGCCAAACGTGATTGCGGCGATCCATGCGGCGCATGAGCGCAGCATGCGCGTGGTCGCGCTGACCGGGCGCGACGGCGGCGAAATGGCCGGCGCGCTGCGGGACGGCGACATCATGATCTGCGTGGATGCGCAAAACACCGCGCGGATTCAGGAAGTACATCTGCTCGCCCTGCATTGCCTGTGCGATGTAATCGATTATCTATTGTTAGGAGAATGACGATGCGTATTGTTTCCCTGTTGTTGCTTGTGCTCGCATCCGGCTCGCTGCAAGGCTGTTTCCCTGTGGTTGCCGCCGGCGTGGGAGCCGGTGTGATGATGGTGCAGGATCGCCGTACCAGCGGCGCTTACATCGATGATGAGGCGATTGAAAACAAGGCCTCGGGCATCATCGACAGACAATACAAGAACACCGTGCATGTGAATGTCACGAGCTTTAACCGCAACGTGCTGATCAGCGGCGAGGTGCCCAGCGAGGCCGTGAAGGCAGAGATCGGCAGGCTGGTTGCCGGCGTCGAGAACGTGCGCAACGTGAGCAATGAACTGGCCGTCTCCGGCCCAAGTTCGCTGACCTCGCGCAGCAGCGACAGCCTGATCACCTCGAACGTAAAGCTGCGCTTTGTGGACGACAAGCGCTTCAACGCCAGTCACGTCAAGGTGGTCACGGAAAACGGCAGGGTGTTTTTGATGGGCATCGTCAAACGCGCCGAAGCCGATGCCGCCACCGAAGTCGCCAGCACCACCGGCGGCGTGCAGCATGTGGTCAAGCTGTTCGAATACCTCGACTAGATGTACCCCGGCCCCGCCTTCGAACACAAGCTGTGCAAGCCCGACGAGCTCGCCGCGCGCGCCGCCGCGCTGCCGCGCCCGCTGGTTTTCACCAACGGCTGCTTCGACGTGCTGCACCGCGGTCACGTGACCTACCTCGCGCAGGCCCGCGCGCTGGGCGCGGCGCTGATAGTCGGCGTGAACAGCGATGCCTCGGTAAAACGCCTCGGCAAAGACGGCGACCGCCCCATCAACAACCAGCATGACCGCATGGCGGTGCTTGCCGCGCTGGAATCGGTCAGCCTGGTGGTGGGGTTCGACGAAGACACGCCGCTGAACCTGATCCTCGCCTGCCGCCCAGACGTACTGGCGAAGGGCGGCGACTGGCGGATTGAAGACATCGTCGGCGCGCGCGAAGTGCAAGGCTGGGGCGGCAAGGCGCACAGCATCCCGTTCCTGCACGAGCGTTCCACCACCGCGCTGCTGAAGAAAATCCGCTCGCTATGAACGCAGGGCACACAATTTGTTATTTCGTGCGAATGAATTCGCACCTACCAGCATGACAGGAGCATAAAAATGGCTGATACCCACTTTGGTTTTGAAACCGTCGCCGAGGAAGAAAAGGCCAAGCGCGTCGCGGGCGTGTTCACCTCGGTCGCCAGCAAATACGACGTGATGAACGACCTGATGTCGGTCGGGCTGCACCGCCTGTGGAAACGCTTCGCGGTCGGCGTCAGCGGCGTGCGCGAGGGACAGCGCGTGCTGGACGTGGCGGGCGGCTCGGCGGATCTGTCGCGGCTGTTTCTCAAGAAGGTCGGCCGCAGCGGACAGGTGGTGCTCACCGACATCAACAATGCGATGCTGCGCATCGGCCGCGACCGCCTGCTCGACGAAGGCACCGCCACGCCGACCGCGCAATGCGACGCCGAACACTTGCCGTTCCCCGACAATTATTTTGATTGCGTCAGCATCGCCTTCGGCCTGCGCAACGTCACGCACAAGGATGCCGCGCTGCGCGAGATGTACCGCGTGATCCGGCCGGGCGGACGCGTCATCGTGCTGGAGTTTTCCAGGATCGCCAAACCGCTGGAGCCGTTCTACGACGCCTACTCGTTCAAGCTGCTGCCCAAGATCGGCGAACTCGTCGCCAACGACGCCGACAGCTACCGCTACCTCGCCGAATCCATCCGCATGCATCCGGGGCAGGAAGAGCTGAAGAAAATGATGGAAGAAGCCGGGCTGGAAAAGGTCGATTACTTCAACCTGACCGGTGGTGTGGTCGCTGTGCACCGTGGGTACAAGCTGTAAGCCAATCTTCGTATCGACTTGGCCTATTAACGCAACGCGTTAATAGGCACCCACGATCAAAACGTTCCGATGTCTCGACACCGAGACACTGTTCAACTTTGGACATCTATGGCCTCCGGCCTGGCCGGAGACCGGTTTGTCCTGAGCCTGTCGAGGGGCGATGGCATACAGCATAACCCCACGCCCCGCCCGACATTGCGCCTGAAAGCCGATGCTCAAAACGCAAAAGTAGCCATACCCGTTGGCGCCGGCGTTCTGCGTGTGGCCGGTTTGCCTTGGGAGCAAGGCTGATCCAAAGACTGTTGATTCACAATCAGTCGGTGTAATCGATAATCAGCGGCGCGTGATCGGAAAAGCGTTGCGCCTTGTAGATAGCGGCCGCCTGCGCCCGCGCGGCGATGCCGGGTGTGGCGATCTGGTAATCGATACGCCAGCCTACATCCCTGGCCCAAGCCTGGCCGCGATTCGACCACCAGGTGTAAGCCGCCAATTCGGGATGCAGCCCGCGAAACACATCGACAAAACCGGCTTCATCGAATAACCCGGTCAGCCAGGCGCGTTCTTCGGGCAGGAAGCCGGAATTTTTCTGGTTGCCGCGCCAGTTCTTCAGGTCGATTTCCTTGTGCGCGATGTTCCAGTCTCCGCAGACCACCACTTCGCGCATGCTGGCGCGCAATTCGCGCAAGTGCGGCTGTGACACGTTACCGGCGAAGCCGGCCGATTGAGGGAGCAGCCGCATCGCACCTCCTTCAGACACTGGAGATGACGCCAGCATGTTGCGGAGGTGCGGCAGGAAAGCCGCCATGAACTTGAACTTCACGGCCTGCCGCTCCTCGCCGCTGGAGCCGGACGGCAAGTACAGCGACACCACGCTGAGGCCGGCGAAATCCGCGCACAGGTAGCGCCCCTCGGCATCAAATTCGGCAATGCCCAAACCCGCAGTGACCTGCTGCGGTTTTTCGCGGCAATAGATGCCCACGCCGCTATAGCCCTTCTTCTCCGCATAATGGAAATAGCCGTGATAGCCCGCCGGGGCGAGCATCTGCTGCGTCATATCGGCTGCCTGCGCCCTGAGTTCCTGCAGGCAAACGATGTCGGCATCCTGCTCGGCGAGCCATGCGAAGAAGCCCTTGTTGGCTGCGGAGCGGATGCCGTTCAGGTTGATCGTGATGATGCGCATGAAAATTTCCGGTGATGGGGGCGCGCCATTATAATGACGGCCATTGCCTTCACCCATGCCGATCACCATGTCCAATTTCAGGCAGGATTTCATCCGCTTTGCCGTGCAGCAAAAAGTATTGTGCTTCGGCGAATTCCAGACCAAGGCCGGAAGGCTGTCGCCGTATTTTTTCAATGCCGGCCTGTTCAATGACGGTGCGGCATTGAGGAACCTGTCGCAGTTTTACGCGCAGGCCATCCTCAGATCCGAAGTGCCATTCGACATGCTGTTCGGCCCGGCCTACAAGGGCATCCCGCTGGCTGCCGGAACCGCCATCGCGCTGGCCGAGCAGGGGCGCAACGTGCCCTATTGCTATAACCGCAAGGAGGCCAAGGACCACGGCGAAGGCGGCACGACGGTGGGCGCCGCGTTGCAGGGCCGGGTGCTGATCATCGACGATGTGATCTCCGCCGGCACTTCGGTGCGCGAATCCATCGACCTGATTCGCGCGGCCGGCGCCGAACCTTGCGGTGTAGTGATCGCGCTGGATCGCATGGAGCGCGGACAAGGCGAACTTTCCGCCGTGCAGGAAGTGCAACGCAACTATGGCATTCCGGTGGTGTCTATCGCCACACTGGATGACCTGCTCGACTATTTGCAGGGTGAAGCGGAGATGGTGCAGAATCTGGCCGCCGTGCAATCTTATCGTGATCGTTATGGAGTGAAAAATGACCCAACTTAAATTAATCGCCGTATTCATCGCCGGCATCGCTTTCAGTTTTCCCGTTGCGGCCAAGATGTACAAATGGGTGGACGATAAGGGCACGACGCATTACGGCGAAACCATCCCGCCGGAATATGCCCACAAGGATCGCAGCGAACTGGACAAGTCCGGACGCGTGATAGAAAAGAAGGAGGTGCTCACTCCCGAAGAGCGCCGCGCCAGCGAACAGGCTGACATCGAGAAACGCGCCGATGAAAAAGCCGCACTGGAGCGGAAGCGCCGTGACAAGGCGCTGGTCAACACCTACAGCACCGAAAAAGAAATCGATCTGGCGCGCAACCGCAATCTGCAACAGGTAGAAGCACGTATCGACAGCATCAGTTCGCAGATCAAAATGGCGAACGACAATTTGCTGGCCTTTCAAAAAGAAGCTGAGGATCGCACCAAGGCCGGTAAAAAAATCTACTCTACCTTGCAGGAAGACCTGAAGGAATCGCGGGAACGACTGGCCAAGCTGCAACAGGATCTGGAAAAAGCCAAGACAGAAAAGGCAACCCTGGATGCGCGTTACGATGCCGACAAGGCGCGCTACAAGGAATTGACCGGCAAGTAATTACAGCACTTCAAAGCGGCGGGCAGCAGCGTTGTAGCCCAGCAGCTCGCCGCGCTCGATATCGAAATACCAGCCATGCAACGTGAGCGAACCTTGTTCGACGCGCTCGCGTATCCAGTGAAAAGTCATCAAATTATCCAGTGAAACCAGGATCGCATGCTGCTCGCAGGCGCACTGGTGCGCCGCGCTGCCGGCATCCGCAAATTCCCGGCTTACCCGTTCCCGCGCGGCATCGGCTATCCCCATCCATTCCGAGATGAACGCGTCTTCTTTTTGCATATCGCCCTCCAGCAGGGCGCGGATGCCGCCGCAATGCGCATGTCCCAGCACGATAAGGTGCTCGACATTCAGCTTGCGCACGCCGAACTCCAGCGCGGCGCTGGTGCCGTGATAGTGCCCCTGGTTTTCTGCGGGAGGAACGAGATTGGCGACATTGCGTATGACGAACAGGTCGCCCGGCGCGCAATCCAGGATCAAGGCCGGGTCGACGCGCGCGTCGCAGCAGGCGACTACCAGGGTTTTGGGCGTCTGGCCCTGTTCGACCAGTTCACGAAACAGCGCATCGTCCTTCGCGAAATGCCTTTCGCGGAAGCGTGCAAAGCCTTCGATGAGCTGCCCCGGAGTACTCATATGGGCGAACTCATGCGCCAGTCAGGCGTTGCGCCGCTTCGCGGTATTTGCCGGCAGTCTTTTGCAGCACTTCCTGCGGGATATGCGGCGCGGGCGCTTGCTTGTTCCAGCCTGATGCTTCCAGCCAGTCGCGCACGAACTGCTT
>JAUYGW010000132.1 GCA_030690245.1 Gallionella sp.
AGATGCAAGCGGCGCGCGCCCTGTTCCAGCCAATGCTGCGCCATCGCAGCGGGATCTTCGGAAAACACCGTGGCATCTTCCATCACACCTTGTTTGAGGCGCACACAATGACCGTCTTTCAAATCAATCGCAGGAATAATCAGCATGGCAGTAAGTTAGGAGTTAAGGGTTCCATTGCATAAAGTTTTGCAGCAGCTTCAGCCCTGCCGTTTGGCTTTTTTCCGGATGAAATTGCACCGCAAACAAATTGTCCCGCGCCACCGCGCAGACGAAAGGCTGCGGATAGTCGCTGGTCGCCTGCACCAGCGCCGCATCCTGCGGGCACACGTAGTAGCTGTGCACAAAATAAAAACGCGCATCCTGGTCGATGTCATGCCACAAAGGGTGGCCGGAAGCGCTCCCCCTCCCCAACCCTCCCCCGCCAGCGGGAGAGGGAGCGACCGTCTCAGCCCCCGTTGGTGGCTGAGGATCAACCCCTCGATGTACCTGATTCCAGCCCATGTGCGGCACCTTGAGTTTATTGCCCTGCGCGTCGTGTTGATTGCTGGCGAAGCGCACAACCTCGCCGCGCAGGATGCCCAGCCCCGCCACATCGCCCTCGGTACTGTGTTCGAACAGCATTTGCAGGCCGATACAGATACCGAGAAAAGGCTTGTCGCGCGCGGCTTCCAGCACGGCATTGCGCAAACCGCGCGCGTCCAGTTCCCGCATGCAGTCCGGCATCGCGCCCTGGCCGGGGAATACCACGCGCCCGGCATTCGCGATCACCGCAGCATCGTCGCTTACGGCAATTTCGGCACCGGGAGCCACCTTGCGCAAAGCCTGTTCGACCGAGTGCAAGTTGCCCATCCCGTAATCTACAACGGCGACATCGACCATTTCAGTTTACAGTGTTCCCTTGGTGGAAGGCATCATGCCGGCCATGCGCGGATCAAGCTCCAGCGCCATGCGCAGCGCGCGGCCGAAGGCCTTGAAAAGGGTCTCGGCCTGATGGTGGGCGTTGTTGCCCGCCAGGTTGTCGAGGTGCAGCGTGACCAGCGCGTGGTTGACGAAGCCCTGAAAAAATTCGTTGATCAGGTCCACATCGAACTCACCGATGCTGTCGCGCACAAATTCGCAATTGAACACCAGGCCGGGGCGGCCGGAGATATCCAGCACCGCGCGCGACAGGGATTCATCCAGCGGCACATAGGCATGGCCGTAGCGGCGCAGGCCTTTCTTGTCGCCGATTGCCTGATTGAACGCCTGGCCGAACGTGATGCCGATATCTTCCACGGTGTGGTGCGCATCGATATGCAAATCCCCTTTGGCGAGAATATCCATGTCCAGCAAGCCATGCCGGGCGATTTGATCGAGCATGTGATCGAGGAACGGCAGCCCGGTATCGAACCTGACCTGGCCGCTGCCGTCCAGATTCAACTCAACGGTAATTTGAGTTTCCAGTGTGCTGCGTGAAACTTTCGCGCTACGCATGATTTCGTTCCATTTGTTGTAGGTCGGGCTTCAGCCCGACTGGGAAGTATCGGGCTGAAGCCCGACCTACGAGATACTCTCCTTCAATGCCGCCACAAATTTCGCATTCTCTTCCGGCGTGCCGACCGTAACGCGCAAGCAGTCATGCAACATCGGATGCCCGTTGTTCAGGTTCTTGATCAGCACGCCGCGCTGCTTCAACCCGTCGAACACTTCCGTGGCATTCGCCACGCGGAACAACAGGAAATTCGCCTCGCTGGGGTAAACCCGCACGGCGGCGATTTCGCTCAATTGCCGGTACAGCGTGGCGCGATCCCGTTTGATCTGTTCCGCCTGCCGCAACAGCACCTCGTGGTGTTCAAGCAACTTCCCTGCGACCAATTGCGGCAAAACGCCGACATTATACGGCAAGCGCAGTTTTTCCAGCTGCTCCAGCCACGCCGCGCTGCCCGCCAGAAAACCCAGGCGCAACCCCGCCATGCCGAGCTTGGAAAAAGTGCGCATCACTAGCAGATTCGGATAACGCGCCAGGCGCGGGATAAAGCTGTCGGCGGCAAAGGCATAATAAGCCTCGTCCACCACCACCAGGCCCTGCGCCGCCTCAATGATCTGTAGCACGTCATCCGCCGGAAACAGGTTGCCGGTAGGGTTGTTCGGATAGGCCAGGAAGATCAGCGCGGGTTGTTCGCGCCGGATCGCGGCAAGGGTCGCCGGCAAATCCAGCGAAAAATCCTCCGTCAACGGTACGCTTAAATAGCGCATGCCGGTGAAAGTCGCGATCATCCTGTACATCACGAACGAGGGTTCCACGCCCAGCAAGGTTGCGCCGGGCTTATTGAGCGCCATCGCCAGCAACTGGATCAGCTCATCCGAGCCATTGCCGAGCAGCACCTCCATCCCGTCCGGCAAGCCGAGCACACCACGGATTTTTTCCTTGAGCGATGCGGCGGCGGGGTCTGGGTAACGGTTAATGGCAGCGGCAGCGACCATGTGGGCGATTTCGCCTCGCAGTGCGGGCGGCACGGAATACGGGTTTTCCATCGCATCCAGCTTGATATAGCCCGCGCTATCCGGCACATGGTAGGCATGCAAATCGAGAATTTCACGGCGCAGCAATTTACTTGCAAGGGAGGAAGCGGAAGACATGAGATGAATCGCTCAATAAACGAGTGGGATCACAATGGCGCGCAGCTTATCACAAACTCTGGCACGCATACGCGCCGCAAAATGAAATGTGGGGCAGCATCCAGTATGGCTTTGGAGAGTCTCACATCAAATTGCGCAGAGGGACGGCGCAGCGCAGCCCCGCTGAATTTCCCCCAAATATTGCCGCCGCCAATCCTGATGTAGTAAGCTGCCATCACCTGCATATAGAACCTGCCTATCTAAGAAAACAGATGCCTAAAAGCCTTCCCAATCCGCCGGCCAGCCCATCCCCGGACAAACTGCAGGGATTCATCGCCAATTTGCCGGGGGTGGCCTGCCAGATTGAATTGCAAGAAGACGGCTCCTTCACCTTCCCCTATGTCAGCGAAGGCTGTTTGACGCTGTTCGGCATTTCCCCGAGCGACCTGCAAAACGATGCGTCCTGTTTTTTAAATCTCATCCATTCCGAAGATATTCCATCGCTGCTCGATACCCTGAAAAAATCGGCGCAAACCCTGTGTTTCTGGAACTGGGAAGGGCGCATCACCTTGCCGGGCGGCGAAACCAAGTGGATCAGCCTGGGCACCACGCCACAAATCACGGCAGGCCGCCTGCCGCGCTGGGAAGGCATCATCCTCAACACCACGCAGAGCAAATTGGGCGAACTCGAAGTCAAACGGGTGCAACAGCAACTGCTGGAGCTTTCCTCGCATATCCAGGATGCCAAGGAGCAGGAGCGTCTGCGCATCGCACGCGAAGTCCACGATGAGATCGGCAGCCTGCTCA
>JAUYGW010000139.1 GCA_030690245.1 Gallionella sp.
GCGGCAGACGGCATCCACATCATGCAAATGCCCGAACACGCCGGGTATTTAAGCCCTATTCTGCACACCATCCCGTTGCAACTGCTGGCATATTACGTCGCATTGCAAAAGGGCACCGATGTGGACAAGCCTAGAAATTTAGCCAAGTCTGTTACCGTGGAATAGCTGCGTAATCGGCTGCCCGTCACTGTGGGGCCAAATCAATGGCGGTAATCGCCGTATTTAATCAAAAAGGTGGCGTAGGCAAAACCACTACCTGTCTGAATGTGACGGCTGCGCTGAATATCGCGCAGCAATGTCCCATTGCGCTGGATATGGATCCGCAGGGCCATCTGACCCTGGCCAGCGGCGCGGTGAGGGCATTGCCGAATGGCGGCATGGCGTCCTTTTTCAAACACAAGACGCAGCTTGCCAGCTTGTTGCAGGAAACGCCGGCTGGCTGGCAAATCATCCCGGCTTCGCTGGAACTCGCCAAAATCGATGCCATGTTCGGCAGCGATCCCAAAGCCGCAACGCTGTTGCGGCAGGGCCTGCGCGAAGACCTGGCGCTCACCGGCGCACCCATCCTGATCGACTGCTGCCCGATGCTGGGGGTGTTGACGCTGAATGCGCTGCTCGCGACCGACCGGGTGCTGATCCCGGTTTCGGCGGACTTCCTCTCATTGCAGGGCGTGCATCGGCTGGATAGCGCGCTCAACGTGCTGGAGGCCAAGCTCAACCGCAGGTTTGAAAGGCGCATCGTCGTGACGCGCTTCGACTCGCGGCGCAAACTGGCCCACGATATTTATGACAAGCTCAGGGAACGCTACGGTGCGCTGGTATGCGAAACGCGCATCGGCGAAACCGTCGCGCTGGCGACCAGCCCGATGCACAGCAAGGACGTGTTCGAGTATGCGCCGCACAGCCCGGGCGCGGCGGATTACCGCGCATTGACCCAGGAGTTATGGGATAGCGGCTTTTTCGTCTGATTCCAGAACAATCGTAGGGGCGCGATTTATCGCGCCCTTTTTCTTCTGCATTAACTCAAGGCGCGATAAATCTCGCTCCTACAGGGTTTTGCTTCAGGACATGTGGAAGTTGAAAAAACCCCACACGAAAAGACCCAGCAGCAACACGCAGATGATCGCCAGCAGGGTGTTGTAGCGTTTTTGCTGTTCCAGAATCCGGTGCAGCATCTCCGCGCTGTAGGTGGCGCCATCGTTTACCAGATAACGGTTCAATACCCGCGGCAGTTGCGGCAACAGGGTGGCGTAGTTCGGGGCTTCGGTATGCAATGCCTTGAGGAATCCGCGCCAGCCGATTTGTTCGGCCATCCAGCGTTCCAGCCACGGCTTGGCGGTCTTCCATAAGTCCAGTTCGGGATCAAGCTGCAGGCCCAGTCCTTCGACATTGAGCAGCGTCTTTTGCAGCAACACCAGTTGCGGCTGGACTTCGATACCGAAGCGGCGCGAAGTCTGGAACAGGCGCAGCAGCACGCGGCCGAATGAAACCTCGCGCAACGGCCTGTCGAAAATCGGTTCGCACACCGCGCGTATCGCGGATTCCAACTCGTCCACGCGGGTTTCGGCGGGAGCCCAGCCGCATTCGATATGCACCTCGGCGACGCGTTTGTAATCGCGACGGAAAAAGGCGATGAAGTTCTGCGCGAGGTAATGCTTATCGGTATCGGTCAGCGAGCCCATGATGCCGAAGTCCAGCGCGATATATTGGCCGTTCGCCGCTACCTGTACATTGCCCGGGTGCATGTCGGCGTGAAAAAAGCCGTCGCGAAACACCTGGGTATAAAAAATCTCCACGCCGTTTTCGGCAAGTTTCGGAATGTCGATGCCCGCCTCGCGCAGCACGTCCACCTGGCTGACCGGGAAGCCATACATGCGCTCCATGACCATGACTTCAGTGCTGCAATAATCCCAGTACATCTCCGGCACCAGAATCATCGACGAATTGGC
>JAUYGW010000146.1 GCA_030690245.1 Gallionella sp.
ATTACCCAGCAGCCGCTTGGGGGAAAAGCGCAGTTCGGAGGCCAGAGGTTCGGTGAAATGGAAGTGTGGGCATTGGAAGCTTACGGCGCAGCCTACACCTTGCAAGAAATGTTAACCGTCAAGTCGGACGATGTGGCGGGACGTACCAAGGTTTATGAAAATATTGTCAAGGGCGAGCACAAGATCGATGCCGGCATGCCGGAATCCTTCAATGTGGTTATGAAGGAAATCCGTTCCTTGGGTATTGATATGGATTTGGTACGCCACTAAACACAGAGAGTTAGTGAGTAGAGAGTGGGGAGCAGCTTTTCCCACTTCTTACTTCCCACTTCCCACTCACCAGATTTAGGAGTTTTACATGAAATCATTGCTGGATTTGTTCAAACAGGTCACACAAAAAGAAGAATTTGACGCGATCAAGATTGGTCTTGCATCGCCGGAAAAAATCCGTTCGTGGTCTTACGGCGAAGTCAAGAAACCGGAAACCATCAATTACCGCACCTTCAAGCCGGAGCGCGATGGATTGTTTTGCGCCAAGATTTTCGGGCCGGTGAAAGATTACGAATGCCTGTGCGGCAAGTACAAGCGTTTGAAACATCGCGGCGTGATCTGCGAAAAATGCGGCGTGGAAGTTACCTTGTCCAAGGTACGTCGTGAACGCATGGGGCATATCGAACTGGCCAGCCCGGTTGCACATATCTGGTTCCTGAAGTCGCTGCCCTCGCGTCTCGGCATGGTGCTGGACATGACTCTGCGCGATATCGAACGTGTGCTGTATTTCGAAGCCTATGTGGTTACGGAGCCCGGCATGACCCCGCTGAATCGCGGCCAGTTGTTGTCGGAAGACGACTATCTCGCGAAAACAGAGGAATATGGTGACGAATTCACCGCGATGATGGGCGCGGAAGGCGTTCGTGCGCTGTTGAGCGGCCTGGATGTGACCGGTGAAATCGAAATCATTCGCGCAGATCTGGCGGCAACCGGTTCGGAAACCAAAATCAAAAAATACGCCAAGCGCCTGAAGGTGCTTGAAGCATTCAATGCGTCCGGCATCAAGCCGCAGTGGATGGTGCTGGAAGTGCTGCCGGTACTGCCGCCGGAACTGCGTCCATTGGTACCGTTGGACGGCGGACGTTTCGCGACCTCCGACCTCAACGATTTGTACCGTCGCGTGATCAACCGCAATAACCGTCTGCGTCGCCTGCTTGAATTGAAGGCGCCGGACATCATCGTACGCAACGAGAAGCGCATGTTGCAGGAAGCCGTGGACTCTTTGCTGGACAATGGCCGCCGCGGCAAGGCGATGACCGGCGCGAACAAGCGCCAGCTGAAATCCCTGGCCGACATGATCAAGGGCAAGAGCGGGCGCTTCCGCCAGAACTTGCTGGGCAAGCGCGTGGACTACTCCGGCCGTTCGGTGATCGTGGTGGGGCCGCAGCTGAAGCTGCACCAATGCGGTCTGCCGAAGAAGATGGCGCTGGAATTGTTCAAGCCGTTCATCTTCAGCAGGCTTGAAGCGATGGGTCTGGCGACCACCATCAAGGCCAGCAAGCGCATGGTGGAAGCCGAAGAACCGATCGTGTGGGATATTCTCGAAGAAGTGATCCGCGAACATCCGGTGCTGCTGAACCGCGCGCCGACCTTGCACCGCCTGGGTATTCAGGCATTTGAGCCGATGCTGATTGAAGGCAAGGCGATTCAATTGCATCCGCTGGTCTGTTCGGCATTCAATGCCGACTTCGACGGCGACCAAATGGCGGTACACGTGCCGTTGTCGCTGGAAGCGCAGATGGAGTGCCGCACTTTGATGCTGGCATCCAACAATGTGCTGTCACCTGCGAACGGTGAACCAATCATCGTTCCGTCGCAGGACATCGTGCTGGGGTTGTACTACATGACCCGTGAAAAGATCGGTGCGCTGGGTGAAGGTTCGCTGTTTGCCAATATCGCCGAAGTGTCACGTGCCTACGAGACGCGCGAAGTCGAGTTGCAAGCCAAGGTGGTAGTGCGTCTCAAGGAGTTCCACAAGGACGAGGAAGGTCAGTCAGCAGAAAAGCTGGTTCGCTACGAAACCACTGTGGGCCGTGCCTTGCTGTCCGAAGTGCTGCCCGCCGGTCTGCCGTTTGCGCTGATCAACAAGGCGCTCAAGAAAAAAGAAATTTCGCGCCTGATCAACGCCAGCTTCCGCCAATGCGGCCTGCGCGATACCGTGATCATGGCGGACAGGCTGATGTATACCGGTTTCACCTACGCGACGCGCGCGGGCATCTCGATTTCCGTGGACGATATGCTGATGCCGCCGAAAAAGAATGAGCTGATCAGTGCGGCGGAAAAGGAAGTACATGAAATTCACACCCAGTACACTTCCGGCCTGGTGACTGACGGCGAACGCTACAACAAGGTGGTGGACATCTGGGGCCGTACCGGCGACCAGGTTGCCAAGGCGATGATGGAGCAGCTGGGCAGCGAAGCGGTGATTGATCGTGTTACCGGCCAACCCCGCATGGAAAATGGCAAGC
This sequence comes from Gallionella sp., assembly GCA_030690245.1. Classification (GTDB taxonomy): domain Bacteria; phylum Pseudomonadota; class Gammaproteobacteria; order Burkholderiales; family Gallionellaceae; genus Gallionella. The sequence goes on from JAUYGW010000146.1 coordinate 2,520, forward strand.
CGATGATGCAGGAGTCGTTCAACTCCATCTACATGATGGCCGACTCCGGTGCGCGCGGCTCGGCCGCACAGATCCGTCAGCTGGCTGGAATGCGCGGCCTGATGGCCAAGCCGGACGGTTCGATTATCGAGACCCCGATTACCGCGAATTTCCGCGAGGGGCTGAACATGCTGCAGTACTTCATCTCCACGCACGGCGCGCGCAAGGGCTTGGCGGATACCGCGTTGAAGACCGCTAACTCCGGCTATCTGACCCGCCGCCTGGTGGATGTCACGCAAGATTTGGTGGTGATTGAGGACGATTGCGGTACCGACAACGGCACCGCGATGAAGGCTATCGTTGAAGGCGGTGAAGTCATCGAGGCATTGCGTGAGCGTATTCTCGGTCGCGTGGTCAGCGCCGACGTAGTCAATCCAGAGACCGCCGAAACGCTTTATGAAGCGGGTGTCCTGCTCGACGAAGCGGCAGTGGAGCGTATCGAGGTGTTGGGTATCGACGAGGTGCGCGTGCGCACTCCGCTGAATTGTGAAACACGCTTTGGCTTGTGCGCCAAGTGTTATGGCCGCGATCTGGGCCGTGGCGGCATGATCAATGTGGGCGAAGCGGTGGGCGTGATTGCTGCTCAGTCTATCGGCGAACCGGGTACCCAGTTGACCATGCGCACCTTCCACATCGGCGGCGCGGCCTCGCGTACTGTCGTGGCCAGCCAGGTGGAAAGCAAATCCAACGGTGTGTTGAAATACAGCCAGAATATGCGTGTGGTGGCCACCGTGCGCGGTGAATTGATCGTCGTGGCGCGTAGCGCCGAGGTGATCATCGCCGACGATCATGGTCGTGAACGTGAACGCCACAAGGTGCCCTACGGCGCGGCCTTGACCGCCAAGCAGGGTGATACCGTGCGCGCCGGCTTGGTCTTGGCAACCTGGGATCCGCACACCCGTCCGATCGTCACCGAATACGCTGGGAAGGTAAGCTTCCAGAATGTTGAAGAGGGTGTGACTGTCGCCAAGCAGATCGATGATGTGACGGGCCTGTCCACGCTGGTCGTGATCGACCCCAAGCAGCGCGCGGGTACGCAAAGCAAGACCGTGGTGCGCCCGATGGTGCGCCTGATTGACGATGCGGGTCAGGAAGTCAAATTGGCGGGCACTGAAACATCGGTCAGCGTGACACTGCAAACCGGCTCCATCATCACCGTTGAAGACGGTCAGCATGTCGGAGTGGGTGACGTGTTGGCGCGTATTCCGCAGGAAAGCAGCAAAACGCGCGACATTACCGGCGGCCTGCCGCGCGTGGCCGAGTTGTTCGAGGCGCGCGTGCCCAAGGATGCGGGTATGCTGGCCGAATGCACCGGCACGGTTTCGTTTGGCAAGGACACCAAGGGCAAGCAGCGCTTGGTGATCACCGACGTAGACGGCATTGCCAATGAGTTCCTGATCTCCAAGGAAAAGCACGTGCTGGCGCATGATGGCCAGGTGGTGAACCGCGGCGAAATGATCGTGGATGGCCCGGCAGACCCCCACGATATCCTGCGCCTGCTTGGCGTGGCTGCACTGGCTCGCTACATCACTGACGAAGTGCAAGAAGTGTACCGTTTGCAAGGCGTGAAGATCAGCGACAAGCACATCGAGGTGATTGTGCGCCAGATGCTGCGCCGCGTGCAAATCAGTGATGTGGGCGAAACCCGCTTTATCACCGGCGAACAAGTCGAACGTGCCGATCTATTGGTGGAAAACGAAAAAATGTTTGCCGCAGGCAAAAATCCAGCGAGTTTTGTTGATGTGCTGCTGGGTATTACCAAAGCCTCGCTGTCCACCGATTCGTTCATTTCTGCGGCATCCTTCCAGGAAACTACGCGTGTATTGACCGAAGCGGCGATCATGGGTAAGCGCGATGATTTGCGTGGCCTGAAGGAAAATGTCATCGTGGGTCGTTTGATCCCAGCTGGTACGGGATTGGCTTACCACACCACGCGACGCAAACAGCGTTTGGGCATCGATGTGGTGGAAGGGCATGAGTTGCAAGGGGCGGATGTGCTCGCGCCGGGTGAATTGCTTGACACTCCTGGTGTTTCTCAATAGAATTCGCAACCTTTTTTCCGTCGCAGTGGATGGTTGTTCAAGTCATATTGCGTCGGCGTTTTTTTATAGATTTGATTTTTAATGAAATTTCAGACATTTTAGGGTGTATAGATAATGCCAACCATTAATCAGTTGATCCGCAAACCGCGTGTCGCAATTGTAGAAAAGAGTAAAGTGCCTGCTCTTGCAGGTTCCCCGCAAAAGCGTGGAGTGTGCACCCGCGTGTACACCACCACTCCAAAGAAACCTAACTCCGCGCTGCGTAAAGTAGCCAAGGTTCGCCTGACTAACGGCTTTGAGGTGATCAGCTACATCGGCGGCGAAGGGCATAACTTGCAGGAACACTCGGTGGTGTTGCTGCGCGGCGGTCGCGTTAAGGATCTACCGGGTGTGCGTTATCACATGGTGCGCGGTAGTTTGGATACGGCTGGCGTTAAAGACCGTAAGCAATCCCGCTCCAAGTATGGCGCGAAGCGTGCCAAAAAAGCATAATTTTAAGCATTAATAATTTTCGAGGTTGATATGCCAAGACGCAGAGAAGTACCCAAACGCGAAGTCCTGCCAGATCCAAAATTCGGCAATCAGGATTTGTCCAAGTTCGTAAACGTATTGATGACGGCGGGCAAGAAGTCGGTTGCCGAGCGCATCCTGTACGGCGCGCTGGAGCAAATTGGCAAGAAGACCGGGAAAGATGCGATCGAAGTGTTCAACCTGGCCTTGACCAATGCCAAGCCGCAGGTGGAAGTGAAAAGCCGTCGTGTCGGCGGTGCGAACTATCAGGTTCCGGTTGAAGTGCGGCCTTCCCGCCGCATGGCTTTGTCGATGCGCTGGTTGCGCGAAGCTGCGCGCAAGCGCGGTGAAAAATCCATGGGTATGCGTCTGGCCGGCGAGTTGATCGACGCGTCCGAAGGCCGCGGCGGTGCGGTGAAGAAGCGTGAAGAAGTGCACCGTATGGCCGAGGCAAACAAGGCTTTCTCACATTTCCGTTTCTAATCGGAACACTGCAGTTTTAATCAGAATATATAGTTAGGTATCCACCGTGGCACGCAAAACTCCAATCCAACGCTATCGCAATATCGGCATCAGTGC